>DASUTC010000047.1 GCA_036374795.1 Herpetosiphonaceae bacterium | reverse complement strand
TGCGTGCGGCCGGGCGCTCGGCGTTATGTGTGGATAATCCGCATGGGTTCCTCGTCGCTGGGCTAGGCCGCCAGCAACTCCAGCGCGCGTGCTGCAACCCTCCAATAGCGGCGAGGGGACTTGTCCAATCCGGCCCGCCTCGGTACACTCTTCACAACCGACACAGAAGGAGATTCCCCCGGCTATGGACGTGTTGTTTCTCGGTGGTGCTTCCGGCGTGGGCGCGAGCTGTCTGGCGCTCCCGCTTGGCCCGCGCTGGGTGGTGGTCGATGCCGGCGTGCGCATGGATCGCGGCGTCGATCGGCTGCCCGACCTCGCCCAGCTTGACGGCAAGGACGTTGCGGCGATCTTTGTCACCCATGCCCATGCCGATCATATCGGCGCGCTGCCCCTCGTGCATCAGACCTTCCCCAACGTCCCGATCTATGCCTCGCTGCCCACCCTACGGCTCATGGACGTGATGCTCGCCGACGCGGTGCGGATCATGAGCCGCCGCGCCGCCGAGGAGCTGGAGATCCCGCTCTTCGACGCCGATGTGGTCGCCGCGATGCTCCGCTGCGTCCGTCCCCTGCCGCTCAGTGGCAGCACCCAGGTCCCCGAACTGCCGGAGGTGACGATCCATACGGTCCAGGCCGGGCATGTCGCCGGGGCGATCATGCTCGGCTTCGAGGCCCCGACCGGTCGGGTGCTGATTAGCGGCGATGTCAGTATGACGCCCCAGCGCACCATTCGCGGCGCGGGCCTGCCCACGCTCAAGCATCCCGATCTCCTCATCCTGGAATCGACCTACGGCGCGCGGCTCCACGCCAACCGCCAGGCCGAGGAGCAGCGGTTAGCGCAGACCGTCGCCGCCCAGGTTCAGCAGGGCCATGTGTTGATCCCGGCCTTTGCCCTCGGTCGGGCGCAGGAGGTGCTGATGATCCTGCAACGGGCGCAGCGGGATCACCAGATCCCCGAATTTCCGATCTGGGTCGATGGGTTGGTCCGCGCGGTCTGCGCCGCGTATGAATCCTTTCCCCAGGCGCTCGCGCCCGCGCTCAGCCGCCATCTCCAGAATGGGGGCCGCGCCTTCTTCAGCCGCAGTGTGCGCCCGGTGGAGTCGCCCGCCCAGCGCGAGACGATTCTGCAGGGACCGCCGAGCTGCATCGTCGCGAGCAGCGGGATGCTCACGGGCGGACCGAGCGCCTGGTTCGCGGCGCGCCTGGCCGGCGACGAGCGGGCGGCGATCCTGATCACGGGCTATCAGGATGAGGAAACGCCGGGGCGGAAGCTCCAGGCGGCAGCGGCGAATGGCGGCGGAACGATCGAGCTGGAAGGCCGCTCACTGCCGCTGCGCTGCCGGGTGGACACGTATGGTCTCAGCGCCCACGCCGACGGGCATGAGCTGGCGGGGCTGGTGCGCGCCATCAAACCGCGCATGACCGCGCTGGTCCACGGCGACGCGGAGGCTCGCGCCGTGCTGGGGGCGCGGATCAAGGAGTTGACGCATGTCGTGCTGCCGAGTGACGGCGGGTCCTTGACCATCAAGACGCGCGACCGCAGCGGTCCGGCGGTGTCCAGCCGCTCGGCGAGCGCCGAACGCCGGGAGCCGATCGGGGACGGCGCGCCGCTGGATCTCCAGTGCCTGTGGCAGCACCTCGACGACGGCACGGGCGTGCCGACGGTCAGCGTGCGCGATGTCGTCCGCCTCTGGTGGGGCGAGGCTGCTCCTGCCGATGCGGAACAGGACGCGGCAGCGGCCCTGGTTGAAGCCCAGCCCTATTTCGTGGAACTGCCGGGCGTGCCGGGGTTGTACCGGGTGCGCTCCGCGACCGAGGTGCGCCGGGCGCAGGCCGCCGGGGTGCGCGCCACCGCGACCACCGCCCGGCCCGATCAGACCGCGTTGCTGGCGCTGGTGCAGCAGCACCTGGGCGACGCGCCGGATCTGTACCATCGCGGGGTGGACCCGGAGAGCGGCGCGATCACGTTGTCGTTCCATTTTCCTGATGTGGCCCGGGCGCGCTACGCCCAGGCGATCCAGACCGTCCAGGATGCCGCCGGGGTGGCGGTACGGATCGCGCCGCAGCCGCACCAGGGCGCGCTGGCGCAGGCGGCGCTGGCGGTCCTTCCCGCGGGGCTGATCGTGGAGCGCACACCCTCGATCCGCTTCGAGCAGCGCGTGGTGGCCCTCCGGTGCGTGGGGAGCGCGCCGGTCGCCGCGATCGCGGCGGCCCAGCAGCAGTTTTATGAGGAGACGGCCTGGAGCCTGGAGGTGACATGCCGCGCGGCGGACGGGGGCACGGTGTCGGTGTCGGGCAGTGCGCCACCTCGCGCGCTGCAACACCGCCTGGAGTATAATGCGGCCCTGGCGCTGGCCCGCGCTCTGTTCCCTCCTGAGACGGGCTGCTACAAGATTGGGGCCGACCAGCAGGCGGGCATGTTGCTGCTGCGGTTTCATTTTCCGGGGCCGGCCCAGACGCGCTGGGCCGAGCAGCTCAGGGCCCTGGCGGATCAGACGGGGTGGCAGGTGGCTGTTCATCCCCTGGAACATCAAGGGGCGCTGGAAGCCGAGGTCCGCCGTGTCCTGCCCGATCAGGCAACGCTCGTAGGTGCGCCGTCCTTGCACCGGGAGCGGCGCGAGGTCGTGGCGCGCTATCGCGGGGCGCTGACACCCGCCGAGATCGCGGCAGCCGGGAGCGCGTTTGCGGCGGTGACAGGCTGGACGCTCCAGCTCCGGCCTGCCGGAGCGCCGGAATGAACAGCGGCGGGTTCTTGTCTGTCAGCGCGTGACCAGGGACGTGACTCGCCGATTGATGAGCGATCACCAGTTGACGTAATCCACGGCATTATCATCCAGGGCATCCTGATCGTGGGCGTAGCGCATCGTGGTTTTCGGATCAGCATGGCGCGCCGCCGCCTGGACCTTGCTGAGCGACGCGCCGCCTTTCAGCGCCAGGGTGACGAACGTGTGGCGCAGGCTATGCGGTGTGACCTTGGTCCGCCGTGCCTGCTGGGCCGTATTCGGTGTGGCGGGTGGCGCACTGCTGCCTTCGGCCTCTGGATCGAGCTTGAGGTGCAGCCTGGCCTCGGTGAAGCGCGTTTGCAGAATGTATTTGAGGCCGTCATAGATCAGCGGCCCGTGGACGGCGTAGCGACGAGGGGCGTGTGGATCTTCGGGATCACGGCCCTTGTGCCGCAGGCGGCGGAAGACCGCGCCGCTCGTCACCTGCTCCGCCCGGAGCGCCTCCAGGTAGCGGTGGAGGACCTGCCACGTCCGCGGCTTGAGCTTGACCCGGTTGCGCTGGTTGCCTTTGCCGGTGATCCAGACCACGCGATGCCCATCGATCTCGGCCAGATCGTCGACCGTCATGCCCAGCACTTCGCTGGAGCGCAGGCCGGTCGAGAGCATCAGCACGATCAGCGCATGGTCCCGCAGGTCGCGCAGCGTCGGCCCCTGACACACGTCTTCGAGCCGCCGCGCCTCCTGGCGGCTCAAATAGATCGTGGTACTGTGCGGGCTGACTTTCGGCTTCTTGATCTCTTCCATCGGATTGAGGGCGATCAGGTGGTAGCGCAGCCGCCGGTTGTAGAGCAGGCGCAGCGGGGTGAGGCGGCGACTGATCGTGGCGGGCTTCAAGCCAGCAGAGAGGTGGCGGATATAGGCGCTGATGTCGGCCTCGGTGACCTGCTGAATCCGGCTGAGGGCGGCCTGGATCTCCAGCACCAGGTCCGGCGAGGTCTGGAGCGCGGCAGGATCGGCGGGCAGCGTGACGTTCTGACCAAGATAGATCAAGAAATCTTGGAGGTCGCTGCGATAGGCGCGGCGGGTTTGCTCCGAGCGGCCTCGCAGGATGACCTCGGCGAGCACGTCGGCGAGCGTGCGCGGCGGCAACGGTGGTCGCGTGGGCGGCTGCGGCAGCTCGACAATGACCTCAGTCACCGGTGCGCTCGATCGACGCGCTGGGCAATCCCTCGACCTACACCTACGATCCCAACGGCAACCTGCTCAGCCTGACGGATGCGCGCGGCAATACGACGCGCTCCACCTACGATGCGATGGATCGGATCGCTACGCGCACCGATCCGCTGGGCCGCGTCCAGCGCTTCCGCTACGATCCGAACGGCAATCTGCTTAGTCAAACGGATCGCAAGGGACAGGTGCCGAGCTTCCGCTACGATGCGCTCGACCAGATGATCTTCCTCGGCTTCGGCACCACCGGCGATAGCGCCAATCCGAGCTACCAGAGCACGATCAGCGCCTCCTACGACGGCGTGGGACGACTCACGCACCTGGTCGATTCCGACAGCGGCACGATCGCCTACAGCTACGATGGTCTGGATCGCTTAGTGAGCGAGACGCCGCCGCTGCGCTACCGTCACCATCGCCTGCGAACCAACCGCCAGAAGCACGGGACGTTGGGATCGCGTCGCCGCCTGCGCAAACGTGCGGGACCGGAACGCCGCTTTGCCACCCCTACCAACCAGGTGATCGCCAAACGACTCGTATCGGCGGCGCAACGCGGGTTCCCACGCAGTGGGTAGCGTCAGCTTGCCCGTGAAGCTGTGAAGGGCATCCAGATGCGGGTGCGGGCTCGGAAGTCGCAGCGTCCGGTACTGACATCGTGGGCGTTCCACCAATTGCAGCAATGCGTGCGGTACAAAGCGCGGTTGTGTGGTGTCCCTGTGCATCTTGTCGATCCCAAACATACGTCGCGCACCTGTCCGGCCTCTGGGCATTGCGCCACAGAAAACCGCAAAACGCAAGCCCACGTTCTCTGCACATCCTGTGGCTACGCTGGCAACGCGGATGTGATCGCTGCGTGGAATGTTCCACGCAGGGCTGCTGTAAGCCCGCCAGACTACTCGGATACAGCGTCGGCTGTCGCGCCAGAGTCAAGCCCAATCCTGAAGGGATTGGGTAGCTTACCCCGATGTTCCCATATGCTCGCCGGGTGACGCTTCCCAACCCCGCAGCGGTGACGGCCTATCCGTTGAAACCTGGACCGTCACCGCCGATCGCGGATGCTGCGTTCGCGGCCAGCTACTGGGCTTCGCGCGTACACCACCCGCCCGTACTCGCCGAGGCGGTCGCGCCCGAACTATCCTGCACCGTCACGGTGACGCCGAAGGATTTATCGACCCAGCAGGTGGCAATCAGCTCAGGCTCCGTCGTGACGCGCTGGTAGCTGGAACTGTTGTTAAGCCTGACGACCCAGGTATAGGAGGCGTAGCTCCCGGTCCCCCCGCTGGCGATCACATCACAGGCGAAGTTCCCGCCACCATTCTGGTAGCAATTGAGATAGGTGATGGTGAGCGTGGTGGCGAGGGCGGGCTGACTGGCGGACAGGGTGGCCAGGGCGAGCAGGATCAGGACTACCAAACGCTTGAACATGGAAACCTCCGCAACGAACTTCAATCTGGGGGGTGAACGGTCGGCCCGCGATCGCGGGCGGGCGGATCAGGGCGTCCACCGGACGGGCAGCACGTCGGGTGGTCGTGGCCGGTGATCAGGTGCTCGTCACCTCACCTCCTTGTGTGCGCGGTGGCGGGACCGCAGGCATCGGGTTCAGCTCGACGCCGCAGCCGCACAGCAACCGCTCGCTAGCTCATCGCCACGCGCTGCTGCGTACTCGCCGTCCAGCACGGCGCAATCGTCGCCGCCCGTCAACCGGACAATCGGCACGTTCGGATAGGCGAGCCGCAGCCGTTTGGTCGTGGCGATCCCGTCGAGCAGCGGCATCTGCACCTCCATCAGCACGACATCCGGCTGAACCTGGGCGACCACGTCTCATGCCTCCAGGCCGTTCCCGGCTTCGCCGACGACCTCCAGCTCGGGGTATCGGTCCAGCAGGCGGCGGGTGATCCAGCGGAACGCCGGGTGATCATCGACGAGCACAATCCGAATCATCCCGGTCCTCCTCCACACAGGCGCTGCAGCAAGCTGTCGCCTGACCGCTGGGGCTGCTACGACCGGCGCGTCCACGCCCCTGAGGCAGAGCCGGGTCCGTCTGGTCGGACGCGCGTGCGGGTTCGGCACGCAGCGCCAGGAACGTATCGCTCACCAGGAAGTACACCAGATCCCGACCCGCGTGTGGGATCACCGAGTGATCCAAAAAGCGATCTGATTCAAGGATCACTGGTCGGCCCTGGCTCGCCTGGGACACGACTCGCTCCCCTGGTGGTAGAATGGTGCCGAATGCCGGAGCAGCCATCCCCCACCGCCCCCCACAGAGTGACAGCGCACGTGTTGGTCACGGTTGCGTTTCGGGAGAATCAGCGATGCCAGACCATGATGAACACCTCTCGTCGCTGGGCGCGTGGATTCGGCAGCGGCGGAAAGCCCTCGGTCTGACCCAGGCGGCCTTAGCCGAGCGCGTCGGCTGTTCGGTCGTGACGATTCGCAAATGGGAGCGGGAGGTCGCGCGTCCAGCACGGGCGACCGCTGCGCGGTTGGCAGGTTGCTTAGACATTCCCCCCGCCGATCGCCCCCTGTTTCTGCACGTGGCGCGGGGCGAGCGGAGCGCGGATCGCTTAGCGGGGATTCGCGCGCCCAGCGATCCCGATTCACGGGCGTCGATCCCGGCGCCGAGCGCACCGCTGCCGCTGGACACGATCCCCACGCCTGCGCCGCTGCCGCCGAACTCGCGGATGCCGCTGCGCCGTAATCCGTTGTTCGTGGGGCGGGACACCGACCTCCGCCAGGTGGCCCAGGTGCTTCATGCCGGGACACCAGCGGCGATTGGGCAGGTGGCGATCGTAGCGGCGACCGGCCTGGGCGGGATTGGTAAGACCCAGCTGGCGTGTGAGTTCGTCCACCGCTATGGGCAGTTCTTTGCGGGTGGGGTGTTCTGGCTCAGCTTCGCCGATCCCGCGGCGGTCCCCGCGGAGGTGGCGGCATGCGGTGGTGCTGAGGGCATGCGGTTGTCCCAGGATTTCGAGCGCCTGCCGCTGGAGGATCAGGTGCGCTTGGTGCTGAGCGCCTGGAAGGAGGCAATCCCGCGCTTGCTGATCTTCGATAACTGTGCGGCGGAGGCCCTGCTGGAGCAGTGGCTGCCCACGCATGGCGGCTGCCGGGTGCTGCTGACGAGCCGCCGTCACCACTGGAACCCTGCGCTTGGGGTGCAGGTGGTGCCGCTGGATGTGCTGCCCCGCCGGGAAAGTATCGCGCTGCTCGGCAAGTTCCGCCCCGACCTGTCCCCCGATGACGCCGATCTTGCCGCGATTGCCGAAACGCTGGGCGATCTGCCGCTGGCGCTGCATCTGGCCGGCAGCTTCCTGGCGCACTACCGCTATGTCCTCAGTCCCGCGCAGTATCGGGCGCGGCTCCACACCCCGACGCTCCTGGATGACCGCTCCCTCCACGCAGCGGGACTCTCGCCGACCCAGCATGTCCAGCATGTGGCGCGTACCTTTGCGCAGAGCTACGAGCGGCTTGATCCCACCGATCCGACCGATGCGCTGGCGCGCACGCTGCTGGCCCATGCCGCCTGCTGTGCGCCGGGCGAGCCGCTGCCGCGCGCCTTCCTGCGGCAAACGCTGGATGTAGCAGCGGCGGACCCCGAGTGCGGGCTGCTGGCCGAGGACGCGCTGACGCACCTGATCGACCTGGGACTCATCGACACCGATGCCGCAGGAAATCTGCGCCTCCATCGGCTGGTGGTGGCCTTTGTGCAGGTCGTGCTCGGCGATGCAGCGGCCCAGGCAGTGGTGGAAGCAACGATGCTGCGCGTGGTCGAGGATCTGAATGAGGGACGCAATCCCCAGCCCTTACTCGCCGTCCAGCCCCATCTCCGCTTCCTCACCGAGGTGGCCCTGGCACGGGCGGATGCCCGCACGGCCGCCTTATGCCATGCGCTGGGCGTTCATTTATGGCTCCTCGGTGTCTATGAGGAAGCCCAGCATTACCATGAACAGGCGTTAGCAATCCGGCAGCGGGCGCTCAGAGCGGACCATCCTGACATCGCCGGTAGCCTCCGGAGTCTGGGCAACGTACTCTATGACCAAGGGCAGTATGCTGAAGCCCAGCGCTACCATGAGCAGGCGTTAGCGATCCGGCAGCGGGTGCTGGGTGACGACCATCCTGACACTGCCCAAAGCCTCAATAATCTGGGCAACGCGCTCGACAAACAAGGGCAGTATGCAGCGGCGCAAGGCTACCACGAGCAGGCGTTGGCGATCTGGCAACGGGTGTTGGGGCCGGAGCATCCGCTCACTGCCACGAGCCTCAACAACCTGGGTAACGTACTCCGGCACCAAGGAGCATATGCGGCGGCACAGGACTACCTGGAAGCGGCATTGACGATCCGGCAGCGGGCGCTTGGAGCGGACCATCCTGACACCGCACTCAGCCTCAATAATCTGGGTACTGTGTTCAGTGACCAAGGGCAGTACGCGGACGCGCAACACGCCTTTGAGCAGACGTTGGCGATCCTGCAGCGCGTTCTGGGGCGGGAGCATCCCGCCACTGCCACCATCCTCCATAATCTGGGCGAGGTCCTCCAGGCGCAAGGGCAATACGCTGAGGCCCAGCGATACCTGGAGCAGGCGTTGGCGATCCGAGAGCATGTGCTGGGGCGAGACCATCCCGACACGGCACGGAGTCTGCGTGCCGTGGGGACGCTGCTGCACGCGCAAGGACAGGTAGCGCAGGCACATCACTCTCTTGATCAAGCGTTGACCATCTTTACCCAGCGGCTTGGCCCGCAACACCCCGACACCGACCAGACTTGTCAGCGGCTCGCGGCCCTGGATGGCGATCCGCCCTCCGCCGAGCGGGGATGGTAAGCCGCACGCGCAGCGCACAAGGTAGCCGACAGTCGGGCGGCGCAGATCCCGGCTGTTCTCATCGGCGGATGGACGAGTGTCGCGCCGTTTGCCAGGAGTCGCTCCATCGCCGGATGGAGATCAGGCACCTGCACAGCACAGCGAATCGGGCCACGCATTCGCTGCTCTGCCTTAATGTCATCACCAATCTCGGCAGGGCCTTCGTCGACGATTTCACGCGTGTTCGTCGGGCGCGCCTCGGATCAGCCCAATGCCCAGGATCACGAGCCCAACGGTGAGGACAACGGCACCACCAGAGGCGAGGTAAATAAACCGTTCGGCTCGGTCGCATCCGCTCGCAGCACCTCCCAGCGCTGACCCTCCGCCGTGGTAAGCACGGTGCCGACGCGCAGTTTCGAGCGCCAATAGACGCCAGCGGCATCGAGCGCTGCCAGGTCGTGCAGATCGAAGAAGCCGAGATCGGCGAGGCGCAGGCTGCCAGGGGGTAGCGCGGCGCTGGGCCAGGGCAGCGCCTGATCATGGGTGCGGCCACTGGCGAGGAATGGTCCATGGAGCGCGCCGGTGCAGCGATCGAGTTGCACGCCACACGTGAGGGCGGCGTGGGGCATGGTGGGGGTGCGACCACCACAACTGGGCCACACGGCGACCAGGGCATCGGGGAGCGTGATCGTGGTGGTGTCTTGCACCACCACCGCCGGGAAGCGCTGGAGCAGCGGGAGCGCGACGGGGTCGGCGGTGACGACCTCGGTCACAGCAGCGGCGAGCACCCGCAGACAATCAGCGGCACGGGCGTCGCAGCGCTGATCAAGGGATTGGGGCGTGACCTCGACCCCGAGGCGGCTGGCGGTCTGGCTCAACTGTTCGAGGGTCGCGTCGGGATGGGCCAGCCAGCCCCAGACCAGGGTTTGGGTCCAGGTGCGGCCCGTGAGTTTGGCCCGATCGGGGCGTTTGCCCAGGCAGCTGGCCTCGCCTGCGGCGTCGGTGGCGGTGGTCAAGAGGGTCTGTAAGATCTGCGGGAGCTGTGCTAGACTAGCCATGAGAGGCCTCCGGCGGCTGATGGATTCGTCACCGCCAGCATGCCAGATCGTTTCCCATGTGTCATCCTTTACTTTTTCCTTGATGCGTATGGAGTCCACCCGGTGCCTAAGCAGAAGGAGCGATACCTACCATGCCTATGGATACGCAGAACGCGGCGGATCTGTCTGCAGACGATCTGGAACTGCTGGACTATCTGTTGGAAGAAGAAGGGCTCGAGATTGCCGACCAGCAACGGATCATGCCGCGCGCGCACCACTGCGACCTGCCGCTGGCGTTTGCCCAGCAGCGGCTGTGGTTTCTGGATCGATTCCAGCCCGGCAGCAGCGCGTATCATATGGTGGTGGCGGTTCGGTTGCATGGCGCGCTTGATCCGGCTGCCCTTGCGTGCAGCCTGGCAGCGGTCGTCGCGCGGCATGAATCCCTGCGCACGACGTTTGCCCTGCTAGATGACCAGCCCGTGCAGGTGATTGCGCCGAGCGGGGACGTGCCGCTGCCGGTGGTCAACGTTTCGACGCTGCCTGCAGCCGAGCGCGACGCCATGATTGCAGAAGCGGTGGAGGCTGAAATTGCGCGGCCGTTCGATCTGCAGATCGGACCGTTGCTGCGCGCTCGCCTGCTGCGGCTCTCAGAGACGGATCATATTCTGATTCTAACGCTGCATCACATTGTCTCAGACGGCTGGTCGCAGAGCATTCTGCTGCGCGAACTGACCACGTTCTATCGCGGGGCTACGCGGGGCGAGGCCGTCACACTCCCGCCGCTGCCGATTCAATATGCGGACTATGCCCTCTGGCAGCGCGCGTGGTTGCAGGGTGCCGTCGTAGAGCAGCAACTTGCCTACTGGCGCGAGCAATTGGCGGGCATTGCGTCACTGGATCTGCCGATGGATTACCCGCGTCCGCCGATTGTGACGGACCAGGGCGCGCACCTGGCGCTGGAGATTTCGTCAGCGGTGAGCCAGGCCCTGCGCGATCTCAGCCAGCAGCTCGGCGCGACGCTGTTTATGACGCTGCTGGCGGCCTTCCAAACGCTGCTCCATCGCTATAGCGGGCAAGACGACATTGCGGTTGGATCGCCTGTTGCGGGCCGGTCCCGGCCTGAGTTGGAAGGGCTGATCGGCTGCTTCGCCAACACGCTCGTGCTGCGCAGTCGCGTCGTCGGTCGTCTGAGCTTCGCGGAGCTGGTGGCGCAGGTGCAGGCGGTGTGCCTGGACGCCTACGCTCATCAAGATGTGCCGTTTGAAGTCGTCGTCGACGCGCTGCAGCCGGAGCGCGATCTGAGTCGGCCTCCGCTCGTCCAGGTCATGTTTGTGTTGCAGAACACGCCGCGCGCCACCATCGAACTCGACCACCTGACGTTCGAGCCGCTGGTGGTGGAGCGCCATACCGCCAAGCTCGATCTCGCGCTGACGCTCACTGAAACGGCGACGGGGCTGCAGGGCCGGTTCGAGTACCGCACGGATCTGTTCGCGCCGGAGACCATTGCGCGGCTGGCAGGCCATTTCCAGACGTTCCTTCAGGCCATGGTCGCCAATCCTGCGCAGCAGATCGACCGACTCCCGCTGCTGAGCCGTGCCGAGGAGCAGTTGCTCCTGGTGGAGTGGCCTGCGACCGCCGCGCCCTATCCGCGCGACGGCGCGATCCAGCAGCTCGTTGCCGCCCAGGTCGCGCGCACGCCGGAGGCGGTGGCGCTTGTCTGTGGGGGGGAGCACCTGTCCTATGGCGAGCTTGAGGCCAGAGCCAACCAGGCCGCCTGGTATCTGCACCAGCTCGGCGTCAGGTCGGAAGCGCACGTGGGCATCTGCATGGAGCCATCGTTCGCGATGATCGTGGCGCTGCTGGCGATCCTCAAGGCAGGTGCGGCCTATGTGCCGCTCGATCCGGCGTATCCGTCCGAGCGGCTGCGCTGGCTCTGCGAGGAGAGCCAGGTCGCGTTGGTGCTGACGCAGCCGCACCTGCGGGAAACGCTGCCCCCCAGCGACATACCGATCGTGTGCCTGGACGGGGAGTGGACCGCCATTGCGGCGTATCCCAGCACCGATCCGCACATCCCCAGCCATCCTGACCAGGTGGCGTATCTGCTGTACACTTCCGGCTCAACGGGGACGCCCAAGGGCATACTGGTCGCGCATCGGGGGGTGCTCAATAACCTGACCTGGCGCCAGCAGACCTGGCCGTTATCCAGCGCGGATCGGGTGCTGCTGAACTTCTCGATCAGCTTCGACCCGTCGGTGTGGACCATCTTCTGGCCGCTGAGCGTGGGTGCGCAGCTGGTGCTGGTGCCGAGCGAGGTGCGCGCCGATAGCGCGGCCTTGGTCCGCGCACTGGCGGAGCAGGAGATCAGCGTCTTTGCCGCGAGTCCGAGCCAACACGCGGCGCTGCTCCAAGAGCCTGGAATTTCAGCCTGCACGCGGCTGCGGCATGTGGTGAGTGGCGGCGAGCGGCTGTCGGCTGACGTGCAAGCGCAGTTTTTCGCGACGCTGGGGGCGACGCTGTGTAATGCGTATGGACCGACGGAAGCGACGATCGAGACGACATTCTGGATCTGCCCGCGCGAAGAGGAGCGGCAAGCGGCGCTGCTGGGGCGTCCGCTGCCAAATGTGCAGGTGTACGTGTTGGACGGGCAGCGGCAGCCGGTGCCGATCGGCGTGGCGGGTGAGATCTACATTGGGGGCGTAGGTTTGGCGCGCGGCTATCATGGGCGGCCCGATCTGACCGCCGAGCGGTTTGTACCGCATCCGTTCAGCGATACGCCGGGCGCGCGGCTGTACCAGACCGGCGATCAGGCGCGCTACCGGGCGGACGGCAATCTGGAATTCCTGGGACGGATCGACCAGCAAATCAAGCTGCGCGGCTTCCGCATCGAATTGGGCGAGATCGAAGCGGCGCTGCGCAAGCATCTGGGTGTTGGCGAGGCGGTGCTCCTCGTGCGGGACGATCAGCGCGGCGATCCACGATTAGTGGCGTATGTTACTCCCACCCTGGACGCGACACTCACCGCTGCCGACCTGCGGGGCTTTCTCCAGACCAGGCTGCCCGCGTACATGGTGCCGAGCACGTTTGTCTGTTTAGCGACGTTCCCGCTGACGCCGAACGGCAAGGTGGATCGCGCGGCACTACCCGCGCCGGAGCTGGATGATCAGGGAGCGGCGAGCTTCGTCGCGCCGCAGAGCCCGCTGGAGGAGCTGGTCGCGGGCGTCTGGGCCGAGGTGCTGGGTCGTGGGCGCGTGGGCCAGCACGACAACTTCTTCGACCTCGGCGGTCACTCGCTGCTGGCAACGCAGGTCATGGCGCGCTTGCGGCGGAGTTGCGGGGTGGATCTGCCGGTTCGCCAGCTCTTTGATACACCGACTGTCGCCGCACTTGCCGCCGCGCTCGCCGCCGCACCGCAGCACCTAGCGGGCGGCGAATTGCCGCCGCTGGTGCCGCTGGTGCGCGATGGCAGGCCGCTGCCGCTCTCGTTTGCCCAGCAACGACTCTGGTTCATCCACCACATGCAACCAGAGCATCTTGCCTACACGATCCCCATCGCCCTGCGCCTCATTGGAGCACTCGATCACCGGGCGGCGCACCAGAGCGTGTGCGCGCTCGTGGCGCGACACGAAGCCCTGCGGACCACCTTCGCCTACGAAACCGACGCCCTCACCGGCCAGCCGGTGCAGGTTATCCATCCTGCGGCGGAGGTGCCACTGCCGCTGATCGACCTCCAGGCTGAAGCGGCGACGGCCCGGGCGGCGGAAATGCAGCGGCTCGTCCGCGTGGAGGCGCAGCGGTCCTTTGATCTGTCAACCGGGCCGCTGCTGCGAGCGACGCTTGTCCGACTGGCGGCAGATGAACATGTGCTGCTGCTGACGCTGCATCATATCGTCGCCGATGGCTGGTCGATGGACGTGCTGGTGCGCGATCTGGTTGCCAGCTATCGTGCCCTGACCACCGAGACTACCCTGGCGCTCCCGGCACTGCCGATCCAGTATGCCGATTATGCGATCTGGCAGCAGCAGTGGCTCCAGGGACCGATCTTGGAGCAGCAGCTTGACTACTGGCGTCACCACCTTGCCGACCTGCCCGTGCTCGCCGTGCCGACCGACTATGCCCGACCACCGAGCCTCACGGAACGTGGAGCGATGCATCGCTTCGGGCTGCCGAGTGCGCTGCGGGATGGGCTGGTGGCGCTGAGCCGACGAGAAGGGGCCACGTTGTTCATGACGCTGCTGGCGGCGTTCCAGGTGCTGTTGGCGCGGTGGAGCGGCCAGGACGATATTGTGGTCGGCACGCCGATCGCCAACCGGACCCGCCTCGAAACCGAAGGCGTGATCGGTTTCTTCGTCAACACCCTGGCACTGCGGACTCGGCTTGACGGTCAGCCGTCCTTCCGCAAGGTGCTTGGACGGGTGCGCGAAACCACGGTCCGTGCCTACGCCCACCAGGATGTGCCGTTTGAACTGGTCGTGGATGCCATCGAGCAGGAGCGTGACCTCAGCCGCTCACCGCTGTTCCAGGTCATGTTTGTGCTGCAAAACACCCCGCGCGCCACCGTCGATCTCCCGGATCTGACCGTGGAGCTTCTGACCGTCGAGCACCAGACCGCCAAGTTTGATCTCACGCTGTCGGTGCAAGAGACGGCACACGAACTGGTCGGCGGTTTGGAGTATCGCACGGATCTATTTGAGGCGGCGACGATCGAACGGATGGCAGCGCACTTCCAGACGCTCCTCGAAGCTATCGTCGCGGACCCCAGCCAGCGGATCGACCGCCTGCCGCTGCTCACCAGGGCGGAGCAGCAGCAGATGCTCCACGACTGGAACGCCACCGACGCGCCCTTCCCACAGAATCAGTGCCTGCATCACCTGATCGAGGCCCAGGCCGCACGCACACCTGATGCTCCTGCGCTCGTCTGTGGCGACGAATGCCTGACCTACGCGGAGCTCAACCAGCGCGCCAATCAGCTGGCCCATCACCTTCAGGCCTGTGGCGTCGCTCCCGATGTCTGCGTCGGCCTGTATCTCACCCGCACCCTCGACTTCGTGGTTGCCGCCCTGGGCGTGCTCAAGGCCGGCGGTGCCTATCTCCCGCTCGATCCCGCCTATCCGCCCGATCGCTTGCAGTTCATGCTGGCCGATGCGCAGGTGTCGGTCCTGCTGACCCAGCACCATCTGGCGCCGCTCGTGCCCGCAGATACGCTGCACGCGATCTGCCTCGATACGGCGTGGCCCACCATCGCCCAGCAACCGCATACGCCGCCTCGCTGCGCCGCCACCGCCGAGCATCTGGCCTACGTGATCTACACCTCCGGCTCCACCGGCCAGCCCAAGGGCGTGGCCGTGCCCCACCGAGGCCTGCTCAACCTGGTCACGTGGCATCAGCGCACGTACGCTCTGACCCCTGCCGATCGAGCCCCGCTGCTGGCCAGCCTGGCGTTTGATGCCTCGGTCTGGGAACTGTGGCCGTATCTGGTGAGCGGCGTGTGCGTGTACCTGCCTCGCGAGGAGATCCGAGCCGATGTGCGCGCGTTGCTGGCGTGGCTGATCGAGCACGCGATCACGCTTTGCTTCCTGCCCACACCCCTGGCCGAGGCGGTACTGGCTACGCCGCAGGCGGCGCAGTTGCGGCTGCGCGCGCTGCTCACCGGCGGCGATGTGCTGCACGCCCAGGATTGGAGTCACCTGCCGTTTGCGGTAACCAATCACTACGGCCCCACCGAAAATACGGTCGTGACGACCTGCGGCGCGGTGAAGAATCAGAACACGACGCTGCCGCCCATTGGCCGTCCGATCGCCAACACGCAGGTCTATTTGCTCGATCCGCAGCTGCAGCCGGTGCCGATCGGCGTGGCTGGCCAGCTCTACATCGGCGGCGAGAGCCTGGCGCGGGGTTACCTGAATCGGCCCGACCTGACGGCGGAGAAGTTCGTGCCCAATCCCTTCGGTGCGGGGCGACTCTATCGGACGGGGGATCTGGCGCGGTATCTGCCGGACGGCCGGATCGACTTTCTGGAACGGAT
Source organism: Herpetosiphonaceae bacterium (assembly GCA_036374795.1). Lineage (NCBI taxonomy): Bacteria > Bacillati > Chloroflexota > Chloroflexia > Herpetosiphonales > Herpetosiphonaceae > Herpetosiphonaceae bacterium. The sequence goes on along the minus strand of DASUTC010000047.1, from coordinate 7,745 downwards.
CGATCAGCAGGTGAAGCTGCGCGGCTTTCGCATCGAGTTGGGCGAGATCGAAGCCACACTTCGGCAGCACGAAGCAGTCCAGAATGCGGTGGTGCTCGTGCGTGACGAGCGGCTGGTAGCTTACGTGGTACCGAAACAGAACCGAGAACCGAGAACCAAGAACCAAGAAGATGGAAGCGAAGCTGGTTCTCGGAGTCCCAACGGGAACCCCGTTCTTGGATCTTCCGACCTCCGCGGCTACCTTCGTGCGCGCCTGCCAGAGTACATGGTGCCGAGCGCGTTCGTGGTGCTGGACGCGCTCCCGCTGACGCCCAACGGTAAAGTCGACCGCAAAGCACTGCCCGCACCAGAGCGACATCCGGGTGAGGAGAGCAGCTTTGTCGCGCCGCGAACGCCCGTCGAGACGACGCTGGCGCGGATCTGGGCCGAGGTGCTGCGGATCGAGCCGGTCGGCGTGCAGGATAACTTCTTTGCGCTGGGTGGGGATTCGATCCTCAGTATCCAGGTCATTGCGCGGGCGACGCAGGCGGGACTGGGCCTGACGCCCAAGCAGCTCTTCCAGCATCAGACCATCGCGGAGTTGGCGCTGGTGGTCGATACCGCGCCCCTCGTCACCGCCGAGCAGGGCATCGTCACCGGCCCGGTGCCGCTCACGCCGATCCAGCACTGGTTCTTTGCCGACGATCAGCCGGAGCCGCACCACTTCAATCAGGCGGTGCTGCTCCAGGTCCAGCAGCCGCTCGACCCCGCGCTGCTCGACCAGGCGGTCCAGCACCTGCTCGTACACCACGATGCGCTGCGCTTGCGTGTTACGCGGACGCCCAGCGGCTGGCAGCAGCGGATTGTAGCCCTGGATGACACCCCCCTCGTGACGACGATCGATCTGACCAACATGCCGCTGGCCGAGCAGTCCATGGCGATCACGGCTGCCGCGACGGATATTCAAGCCAGCCTCGATCTCAGCAGCGGACCGCTGCTGCGGGTGTCCGCCTTCGACCTGGGGGCGGAGCAGCCCGGACGGCTGTTGATCGTGATCCATCATCTCGCGGTCGATGCCGTCTCGTGGTCGATCCTGCTGGCCGATCTCCACAGCGCCTACGCCCAGCTCCAGCAAGGGGCGGTCGTGACGCTGCCGTCGAAGACCACCGCGTTCAAGGCGTGGGCCGAGCGCCTGGTCGACTACGCCCACTCCCCGACGCTGCACGACCGGGTGGCGTACTGGCTGCAGATTGCGCGCCAGCCCGTGCCGCCGATGCCTAGCGATTGGTCGGATGGCGCCAACACCCAGGCGTCCATCGCGCGAATCCGGCTGACGCTGAGCGCCGCCGAAACGCACGCGCTGCTGCACGACGTGCCGCGCGCCTATCACACCCAGATCAACGATGTCTTGCTAACCGCCCTGACCCTCGCCTGGACCGTGTGGTCGGGCACCGCCACCCTACGCCTTGATCTGGAAGGCCACGGCCGGGAAGAGCTGTTTGCCGAGGTCGATCTCACCCGCACGGTCGGCTGGTTCACCACGCTCTTCCCGGTCGTGCTCGATCTGGGGACGGTGCGCGAGCCGGGCGCGGCGCTCAAAACGATCAAAGAGCAGCTGCGCGCCATTCCGCAGCGGGGCATCGGCTACGGCCTGCTGCGCTATCTCGCTCCCGAGCTGGTGCGCGACCGCTTCGTCGATCTACCCGCCGCTGAGGTCGCCTTCAACTATTTGGGGCAATTGGATCAGGCCATCGCGGCCGATGGCTGGCTCGCGCTGGCCGCAGAGGATGCCGGCCCGGTCGTCAGCCCACTTGCCCGCCGTCGGCATCTGCTGGAGGTGAGCGGCTTTGTCGCAGGCGGGCAACTCCACCTGAGTTGGGCCTACAGCAGCGCGCGGCATCGGCGCGCGACGATCGAGCGGCTGGTGACGGCCTACCAGGCGGCGCTCCAGGCGCTGATCGCCCACTGCCAGGCACCCGACGTCGGCGGCTACACGCCCTCCGATTTTCCGCTGGCCCGGCTGGATCAGGCCGCTCTGGACCGCATCGTCGGCGCGGAACGGGAGATCGAGGACCTGTACCCGCTGTCGCCGATGCAGCAGGGGATGCTGTTTCATACGGTGGCGGAGGGCGGGAGCGGGGTGTATGTTGAGCAACTGACGTGTGTGCTGGAGGGCAGCCTCGACAGGGCAGCCTTCCAGCACGCCTGGGCCACGGTGGTCGAGCACCACCCGGTCTTTCGCACCGCGTTTGTGTGGGAAGGACTGGACGCACCGCTGCAAATTGTGCGGCAGCGGGCCGAGGTGCGGTGGACCAACGAGGATTGGCGCGGGCTGTCCCCCGACGTGCAGGAGGTGCAACTCACAGCCTACCTGGATGCCGATCGCCGACGTGGCTTTGCGCTGGACGTAGCGCCGCTGCTGCGCCTGGCGCTGTTCCGGATCGGCGCGGACCGCTACGCCTTCGTGTGGAGCCACCATCACCTGCTGCTGGATGGCTGGTCGCTGCCGCTGGTGTTCGACGAGGTCGTTCATTGCTATGAACGGCTGGCGCGGGGACAGGAACTGCCGCTCGTGCGGCCCCGGCCCTACCGCGACTACATCGTCTGGTTGCAGCAGCAAGACCTAGCGCGGGCCGAAGCGTTTTGGCGGCAGCAGCTTCAGGGCGTTACCGCGCCCACGCCATTCGGCGTCGATCAGCGTGCCAGCCGTGAGAGAACCCCATCCGGTCAAGCCTCGATTGAGGTAACACTGAGCGAGCTAACGACGACTACATTACAGGCGCTGGTGCGACAGCAGGGCCTGACCATGAATACGGTGGTGCAGGGCGCGTGGGCTATGCTCCTCAGCCGCTATAGCGGCGAGCAGGACATCGTCTATGGCACGACCGTCTCTGGGCGACCAGCGGATCTGCCCGGCGTCGAGCAGATGGTCGGCTTGTTCATCAACACGCTACCGGTGCGCGTCCGGGTCGATCCGCATACGCCCTTGGTTCCCTGGCTCCACCAGCTCCAGGCACAGCACGTCGAACTGCGCCAGTACGAATATAGCCCGTTGGTGCAGATCCACGGCTGGAGTGATGTACCACGCGGACAGCCCTTGTTCGAGAGCATCGTCGTCTTCGAGAACTATCCCATGGAGACAGCGGCCCAGCCGCAGCGTGCTAGCTTGCGGATCAGCGATATAGAGGGCGTGGAACAGACCAACTATCCCCTCAGTATCGCAGCGATGGTCGGACAACAGCTTCGGCTGCGCCTGACCTACGACTGCGCCCGCTTTGACTCGGCGACTATCGCGCGGCTGGGCGGTCATCTAGAGACGCTGCTGACCGCCATAGCCAACGCCCCTGAGCAGCGCCTGGCCGACCTGCCGCTGCTGAACGAGGCCGAGCGACAACAAGTGCTGACACTGGCGAACGAGCGTCCGGCCACCTACCCGCATACTGCCTGTCTGCATGACGAGTTCGCTGCCCAGGCAGCACGCACGCCCGACGCCGTGGCGCTGATCGGTGAGGACGCGTGCCTGTCGTATGCCGAAGTGAATCGTCGGGCGAATCAACTGGCGCAACACCTGCACGCTATAGGCGTCTTACCTGAGACGCGTGTAGGCGTGTTTCTGTCACGCAGCGTGGACGCGGTGATCGCGCTGCTGGCGGTGCTGAAAGCAGGCGGGTGCTATGTTCCGCTCGATCCGACCTATCCCCAGGCGCGGCTGGCATTCATGCTTACCGATGCGCAGGTGGCCGTGGTGCTAACGCAGACGGCGCTGCGCGACCAATTGCCCGTGACGACTGCGCCGCGCTGCTGTCTCGACACCCTGGTACTCGATGGCTATCCGACCACACCGCCACCCGCCCAGATCCTGCCCGATCACCTGGTATATGTGATCTACACCTCCGGCTCCACGGGACAGCCCAAGGGAGTGCTCGGCCTGCAGCGCGGCGTGGTAAACCGCGTGCAGTGGATGTGGCGCGCGTATCCGTTTGCGCCCGGTGAGCGCTGCTGTCAGAAGACGGCCTTGAGCTTTGTCGATTCGGTCTGGGAGATCTTCGGGCCGCTGCTCTGCGGCGTGCCGGTCAGCGTGATCGCCGACGACGTGGTCAAAGACCCCTTGCTGCTGGTCCGCACGCTGTCGGAGCAGCGCATCACGCGCATCGTGCTGGTGCCGTCGCTGCTACGCGCTATCCTCGACACGCATCCACGCCTGCACGATCAGCTTCCGCAGCTCACGTGCTGGGTGTCCAGCGGCGAGGCGCTGCCGCTGGATCTTGCGCGGCGCTTTGCCGAGCAGATGCCGCACGCGACACTGCTCAACCTGTACGGCTCGTCCGAGGTGGCGGCGGACGTGACCTGCTTCGACGTGCGGCAGCTTGCGGATCACGATCACATGCCGATCGGACGGCCCCTGGCGAATATGGCGGCGTATGTGCTAGATGCGCGGATGCAGCTCGTGCCGATCGGCGTGCCGGGCGAACTCTATATTGGCGGCGCGGGTCTGGCGCGGGGTTACTTCAACCGACCTGATCTGACCGCCGAGAAGTTCGTACCCAATCCATTCGATCGTGAATCTGGAGCACGGCTCTACCGCATGGGCGATCGGGCGCGCTGGCGCGTTGACGGGCAGCTTGAGTACCTGGGACGGATCGATCAGCAGATCAAGCTGCGGGGCTTCCGCATCGAACTCGGCGAGATCGAAGCGGTGCTGCGCCAGCACGCTGGCGTGCGCGATGCGGTGGTGCTGCTGCGCGAGGGCCGGGCGGGCGATGGTCGGCTGGTGGCGTATGTACTCGGCGATGGGCAGGTGAGCAGTGAGGGGCTGGTGGCGGTGCTAGGCGCACGGCTGCCGGAGTACATGGTGCCGAGCGCATTCGTGTTCCTTGAGGCGCTGCCGCTCACCCCTAACGGCAAAGTCGATCGGCGGGCGTTGCCGGAGCCAGCCTGGGGAGGCAACCGCGATGAATCGCTGATCGGGCCGCGCACGCCAGTCGAAGAACTGATCGCGAGCGTGTGGATGAGCGTGCTGGGGGTGGAGCACGTCAGCATCCACGACAACTTCTTTGCGCTGGGCGGACACTCGCTGCTGGCCACGCAGGTCGTCTCCCGCCTACGCCAGCTGCTCAATGTGGAGGTGCCGCTGCGCCTGCTCTTTGAAGCCCCCACCATCGCCAGTTTTGCCGCAGAGGTGGTAGTCCAGCACGTCGAGGCATCGCTGCCGTTGGTGCCCGTACCCCATGACGGCGGACCGCTGCCGCTCTCCTTTGCGCAGCAGCGGCTGTGGTTCCTCGATCAGCTCCAGCCGGGCAGCCGGGCCTACCACATTCCACTGGTGGTGCGGCTCCACGGCGCGGTCGATCCGGCGGCCATGCAACAGAGCTTGGCGGCGCTGATCGCACGCCACGAATCCTTGCGCACGACATTTGCCGTCGTGGATGAGCAGCCGGTGCAGGTCATCGCCGCGACGGTCGCGGTGCCCCTGCCCGTCGTGGTTCTGCCGGACCTGGCTGCTGCCGAGATCGAGACCGCGATCGAGCAGGTGATCCGCGCCGAGGTGCAGCAGCCGTTTGATCTCCAGCAGGGACCGCTGCTGCGCGCGACGCTGCTGCGGCTGGCAGAATGCGAACATATCCTGATCCTGACGCTCCATCACATCATCTCGGATGGCTGGTCGCAGGGGGTGCTGCTGCGGGAGCTGACCATCCTCTATCGCGGCTTCGTCCAGGACGAGCCGGTTGGCCTGCCGGAACTGCCGATCCAGTACGCCGATTACACCGCCTGGCAGCGCACCTGGCTGCAAGGTGACGTGCTGGAGCAGCAACTCAGCTACTGGCGCACTCGACTCGCGAATCTGACGCCGCTGGATCTCCCAACCGACTATCCGCGCTCAGCACGTTCGGACTATCCCGGCGCGCATGTCGCCTTCCAGCTCTCGCCGACGCTCACCACTGGACTTCAGCGGTTGAGCCAGCAGTTAGGCAGCACGCTGTTTATGACGCTGCTGGCGGCGTTCCAGACGCTGCTGTATCGCTACAGCGGGCAGACCGACATTACGGTGGGCACGCCGATCGCCGGGCGGGTACGCCGGGAGTTGGAACATCTGATCGGCTTCTTCGTCAACACGCTCGTGCTGCGCACCGATCTGAGCGGCCACCCAACCTTTGCCGAGTTGGTGGCGCGCGTGCGCGTGACGGCGTTGGACGCCTACGCCCACCAGGATCTGCCGTTTGAACTGATCGTCGAGGCGGTGCAGCCCCAGCGCGACCTGAGCCGCTCGCCGCTCTTCCAAGTCATGTTCACCTTGCAAAACACGCCCCGCGCCACGATCGATCTTGATGATCTCAGCTTTGAGTCGGTAATCATGCCCGCCACAACCGCGAAGTTCGATCTCACGCTGTCGGTGAGTGAAGCGCCTCACGCCCTGTATGCCAGATTCGAGTATCGTACGGATCTGTTTGCGGCGGACATGATCGCACGGATGGCGGCGCAGTTCCAGGTGCTGCTCGCAGCGATCGTGACTGATCCTGAGGAACGCATCGACCGCCTGGCGCTGCTGACCGAGGCGGAGTACCACCAGCTGCTCCACCAGTGGAACGCCACCAGCGCACCGTTCCCACAAGATCAGTGTATTCATCACCTCGTTATGGCGCAGGCCCGTAGCACACCCGACGCTCCGTCGCTGATCGTTGGCGATGAATGCCTAACCTACGCCGATCTCGATCGTCAGGCCAACCAACTCGCCCATCACCTGCACCGATTGGGCGTCGGCCCCGACATGCGCGTCGGTATTTGCCTGCCCCGATCGCTGGATCTGGTGGTCGCCCTCCTCGGCGTGTTGAAAGCAGGTGGGTGTTATGTGCCGCTCGATCCCACCTCTCCGCAGGAGCGGCTGGCTGCCATTGTCGCCGATGCTCAGATCGGCGTGGTGGTCACGCACGAATCGCTGCGGCACGCAGTGGGGATTGGGCTGCTCGCCGAGCGTGTGGTCTGCCTGGACGCTGAGCGAGCGGCGCTGAACCGGGAGCCGCATACCAATCCGCCCACCCGGATCACGCCCGATCATCTGGCATATGTGATCTACACCTCCGGCTCGACCGGACGGCCCAAAGGCGTGGCGGTGGCGCACCGTCAACTGCTGAATTATGTTTCCAGCATCACCCGACAGTTGGACTTGCCGCCGGGCGCATCCTTCGCGACGGTCTCCACCTTCGCGGCGGATCTTGGCAACACCGCGATCTTTCCCGCGCTGTGTGGCGGCGGCTGCCTGCATGTGATCGGCGAGGAGCGGATCATGGACCCCGATGCGCTGGCGGCCTATCTGCATCGCCACGCGATCGACTGCCTCAAGATCGTGCCGTCGCATCTGGCAGCGCTGCTCACCGCAACGCACCCGGCCCAGGTCCTGCCTCGGAAGCTGCTCGTGCTGGGCGGTGAGGCGGCGGGCTGGGAGTTGATCGCGCGGGTCCAGGCGCTCGCGCCCGCGTGCCGCATTCTGAATCACTATGGTCCGACCGAGACGACTGTCGGCGTGCTGACCTACCCGGTGACGGAGCGGGCATCATGGGAGCAGCGCGGTCGGCTCCCGCTGGGCAGGCCCCTGGAGAACACGCAGATTCTGCTGCTCGATCGGTCCATGCAGCTGGTGCCGATCGGGGTGGCGGGCGAGCTGTATGTGGGCGGCGTGCAGCTGGCGCGCGGCTATCTCCACAGGCCCGATCTGACCGCTGAGCGGTTCGTGCCGCATCCGTTCAGTCAAACGCCGGGGCAGCGGCTGT
>DASUTC010000046.1 GCA_036374795.1 Herpetosiphonaceae bacterium | reverse complement strand
GCTCTCATGGCGCTCGACCAGCGCGCTGAGCGCCTGCTGTAGGGCAGCGGGCTGGAGCGCGCCGTGGAGGCGGACGACGGTGGGAATGTGATAGGCGGCACTGCCGGGCTCCAACTGATCGAGGAACCAGAGCCGCTGCTGCGCGAACGACAGCGGCAGCGGCTCGCCGCCGCGCGGCACCGCCACCAGCGGCACCCGATCGGCGGCGTACGCGGTAGTGCTGATCGCCACGTCGTGCGTGCCTGACTGAGCGCTCGTCGCCTCCGTAGCTTGACGCATGGCTTCGAGCAGAGCCTGGGCGAGTACCTGGATATTCGGCTCGTGAAAGACCGTGCCATGATCGCCGGGAATGACGAAGCTCTCGACCGGCTGAGTCGTCAGCCGTTGCCACGGCTCTGGCACATCGGCGATGTTCTCGTCTATCTGCTCGACGCGCAGCACGGCCATTCGGCCAGCGTACAGATCCGGCACATAGCTGCTCAAAATAGCGTTGAGGCTAAGCGTGTTGATCTGGGAGATCATGAACAGGCGGCGTAGCTCGTGCGGCCCGGTATTCCGCCCTACGGCATCGACCTGCCGCAGCTTCTCGGCGGCATAGTCCCACCAGGCGTCCGCATCGAGCTGCCGGAAGATCGCCGTCATCTGCTCCGGCGTGATCGAGAGCCGATCGCCGCCGAGATCGTGGCTGATAAACCAGGCCACTTGCTCAGGATCGGGATGGCTCAGCCTGGCAAACATGCTGGCGATCGTCTCGCTCTTCGGTCCAGCGGCGCTCCTGATACGACGCAACGAGACTGGCGGATCGACCAGCGCGAGCAGCGCAACGTGCTGCTCCTGCCGCTGAAGCTGGCAGGCGATCTCGAACGCGATCGTGCTGCCGGTGCAAAGACCGCCGATCAGATATGGGCCGTGGGGCTGCACAGCGCGAATCGCCTCCACACACCTGGCCGCTCCGTCTTCGATCGCGCTCCGGTCGGGCACAAATTGTTCCGCCAGCGACTCAAGCTGCGCCGCGCCGAAGGATTTACTTATGTCAAGATGTTCCATCAGATCGTGCGCCAGCCCCGGCAGTTGCAAGCCATAGTACGGCTGATCCGCTCCCAGGTGCGGCGCGAGGTCGATCATGCCGGACAGAACATTCGAGGGCACCACCCCGCCGAGCGGCGCGACGAAAAAGAATGGACGGCGGGTGCCCCTGGGCTGAATGGCAACCAGCGGAGATTTCATCTGGGGCAAAGCATCGACCAGCCGGAGCACGCCAGGCCAGGCGCGCTGCCATAGGGTCGCGGCAAGATCGCGGATCGTTGGGTGAGCGAAAATCGTCGCCAATGGCAGACTTTGTCCCAACTGCTGCTCGATCTGGGCCATCAGCCGAACGGCGCTCAGCGAGTTACCGCCGCGCTGGAAGAAGTTGTCAGCCACTCCGATCGGCTGCTGCTGCAACACAGTCTCCCAGATCTGCACCAGTTGCGCCTCAAGAGCATCCTGCGGCGGAACAAACGCCCGATCCCGGCTGAGGCGATCTACGTCAAGCGCCGCCAGCGCGCGCCGATCGATCTTGCCGTTGGGCGTCAGCGGCAGCGCGTCCAGAAACACAAACGCGCTCGGCACCATGTACTCCGGCACCTGTTCCAGCAGGGAACGGCGCAGATCGGCTCCGAGTTCCAGATTCGAGGTTCCAGGTTCCGCGTTTGCTGCCCGTTGTTCTCCGACCACGTACGCCACCAGCCGCTTCTCCGGGTGCCCGCCTGCGGGCGGCTGATCCGCGCGCACCAGCACCACCGCGTCGCGCACGGCCTCATGCCGCCGCAGCACCGCCGCGATCTCGCCCAGCTCGATGCGGAAGCCGCGCAGCTTGATCTGATCATCGAGCCGTCCCAGATACTCGATCTGCCCGTCTGGCAGGTAGCGCGCCAGGTCGCCCGTGCGGTAGAGCCGCGATCCAGGCTCGGCGCTGAACGGGTTAGGCACGAAGCGCTCGGCGGTCAGATCCGGGCGGCCAAAGTAGCCGCGCGCCACGCCCACGCCGCCGATGTAGACCTCGCCTGGAATGCCGACCGGCGACGGCTGGCGCTGCTGGTCGAGCACATAGACCTGCGTGTTGGCGATGGCCTGGCCGATCGGCGGCGTGCGGCTGCCATCGGCACACGCGGCGATCGTCGCGCAGACCGTCGTCTCGGTGGGACCGTAGGCGTTGAGGAAGCGCCGCTCCGGGGTGGCCCAGCGCGCCACCACCGTGGCAGGACACGCCTCGCCCGCCGCGATCACCGATCGCAGCGTCGGGAAGTCCGCCGGATCGAGCACCGCCAGCACCGAGGGCGGCAGCGTCGCCACGGTGATCGCCTGCTCGCGCAGCAGGTGGATCAGGCTCGGACCCGGCATCAGATCCGCGCGCGCGGCCAGAACCAGCGTCGCACCGGCCAGCAGCGCCATGCAGATCTCAGAGATCGCGGCGTCGAAGCTGAGCGAGGCGAACTGGAGCACGTGGCTATCGGGCGTGACGCCAAAGGCGCGGATCTGCGCCTGCGCCAGGTTGCCCAGCCCGCGATGCGGCACGAGCACGCCCTTCGGGGTGCCGGTCGAGCCGGAGGTGTAGATCAGGTACGCCAGGTGATCGGGCTGCGCGCCGCTGCTGGGGGTGTCGCGGCGCTGCTGCGCGATCTGCGGCCAGTCGGCATCGAGCCGGACGAGGTGGGCGGGGTGGCGGGTGCCTTCAGCGTGCAGACGTTCGACCAGATGCGCCTGGGTCAGCAGCACCGACACCTGCGCATCCTCCAGCATGAAGTGCAAGCGCTCCTGAGGATACGTGGGGTCGAGGGGCACGTAGCAGCCGCCCGCTTTGAGAATGCCGAGCAGCCCGACGATCAGATCGGGCGAGCGCTCCACGCACAGCGCCACGCGCGACTCGGGCCGAACGCCCAGGCTGCGCAGATGCCACGCAAGCTGGTTGGCGCGCGCGTTCAGCTCGTGATAGCGCAGCGTCGTGTCGCCGAAGCGCACGGCGATGGCGTCGGGCGTGCGCGCCGCCTGCGCCTCGAAGAGCTGATGCAGGCAGCCCTGCGGATACGCGGCCTCGGTCGCGTTCCAATCGACGATGAGCTGACGGCGCTCGGCGTCGCTCAGCAGCGGCAGCCGCGCGATGCACTGCGCCGGATCGGCCACGATCGCTTCCAGCAGCCGCCCATACTGCTGCCCCAGCCGCCCCATCGTCCCCGCGTCGAACAGCGCCGTGCGATACTCGATGGCACCCACCAGGCCGCCGGGTGTCTCACTCAGCACCAGGCTCAGATCAAACTTGGCCGTGTGGCCCTCGACGGCCAGCGGCTCGAT
>DASUTC010000045.1 GCA_036374795.1 Herpetosiphonaceae bacterium | reverse complement strand
GGGGCGCGCGGACCAGCAGGTGAAGATCCGGGGGTTCCGGATCGAGCTGGGGGAGATCGAGGCGGTGCTGGGGCAGCACGCGAGCGTGCGCGAGGCGGTCGTGATCGCCCGCGAGGACACGCCGGGCAACAAGCGGCTGGTGGCGTACATCGTAGGCGCGCCGGGCGCGCGGCGGGACGAAGCGGGAGCCGACAGCGGGGCGGTCAGCGGCAGCGAGCTGCGGCGCTTCCTGCAAGGCAAGCTGCCGAGCTACATGGTGCCGAGCGCGTTCGTGGTGCTGGAGGCGCTGCCGCTGACGCCCAACGGCAAAGTCGATCGCCGGGCACTGCCCACGCCCGATGAAGCGCTGTGCGACCCCGCCGGGACATTTGTTGCGTCGCGCACGCCCGAAGAAGCGCTGATCGCGGAGATCTGGGCCGAGCTGCTCCAGCTCACAGCGGTCGGTATCCACGACAACTTCTTCAACCTCGGCGGGCACTCGCTGCTCGCCACGCGGCTAATTGCTCGTCTGCGAGCGATCTTTGCCGTCGATCTGCCGCTCAGCATCATCTTCGAGGCACCGACGATCGCCGGTATCAGCGACGCGATCGAAGAGCTACTTATCGCGAAAGTGGAGGCCCTACCTGAGGACGAGATTCAACGCTTGACGGCCAACATGTTTTTTGAATCGTGATCAACCTAGTGTGAGGTGGCTCTATGACCAATGATGCCTCAGCCCGTCGCTCGCAGCTTTCGCCAGCCCGTCAGGCGCTCCTGCGCCAGCTCAAGCGCGGCGCATTAGCCGGAACCACAGTCGGCCAGGTGATTCCGCGCCGCACCGGCACAGGCCCGGCTCCGCTGTCGTTTGCGCAGCAGCGCCTCTGGTTTCTCGACCAGCTCATCCCCAACAGCGCGGCCTATATTCTTTGTAGCGCGTTTCATCTGCAAGGCACGCTGAATGTGCCGGCTTTGGAACAAACGATCAACGATCTCGTGCGTCGCCATGAAAGCCTGCGCACGACCTTCGTCGTCGAGGATGGACAGCCGCTTCAGGTCATCGCGCCGTCGCTGACGATCGAGCTGCCGATCACCGATCTGCGCGGGATTGCCGCCGACCGGCGCGAGGCGCAGGCGCAGCAGATCATCGGCGAGGAGCGCCAGCGGCCATTCAATCTGGCGCAGGGGCCGTTGTTGCGCGCTAGGCTGGTGCGCCTGGACGACGCCGAGCATTACCTGATCATTGCGATGCACCATATCATCTCGGATGGCTGGTCGATCGGCGTCTTCTTTCAAGAATTTGGCGCGCTGTATAACGCACAGGTCGCGGGCAAGGCCGCAGCGCTAGGCCCGGTGGGCACCCCGCTGCCGATCCAGTATGCCGACTTCGCCTGCTGGCAGCGCGAGTGGCTGAGCGGTGAGGTCTTGGAGCGGCAGCTTGGCTACTGGAAGCAGCAGGTCGCCGATGCGCCCAAGGTGCTGGATCTGCCCCTCGACTTTCCGCGCCCGACGACGCAGCGCTATCGGGGCGCGCGCCATCGCATCGAGCTTCCGGCCACGCTGCGCGCCGCGCTCAGCACGTTGAGCCAGCACGAGCAAAGCACCATGTTCATGACGCTGCTGGCCGCGTTTCAAATCCTGCTGTATCGCTACAGCGGCCAGCAGACGATCCTGGTGGGCACGCCCATTGCCAACCGGACCTACGCCGAAACCGAGGGCCAGATTGGGTTTTTCGCCAACACGCTCGTGCTGCGCGGCAACCTGCAAGGCAATCCAGCGTTCCGCGAATTTTTGGGACGGGTGCGTGAGATGGCGCTGGGCGCGTATGCCCATCAAGATCTGCCATTCGAGCGGCTGGTCGAGGAGCTGCACCTGGAGCGCGATCTCGCGCGCAATCCTTTATTTCAGGTGATGTTCTCGCTGCAAAACACCCCGGTCGCGCCATTGAACCTGAGCGGGCTGAGCGCCGACGTGGTCCGTGGGAATCGCGAAACGATCGCCTTCGATCTGACGCTGGAAGTCGCCGAGAGGCCGGATGGGCTGTACGGCTACTTTGCCTACAATACAGACCTCTTCGCGCCCGACACGATCGAGCGCATGGCCGGGCATTTCCAGACGCTGCTTGAGAGCATCGTCGCCGCGCCCGACCAGCGCATCGCCGATCTGCCGCTGCTCTCGACCGCCGAGCGGGAGCGGCTGCTAGTCGAGTGGAACGCCACAGCGCGCGATTTTCCCCAGGCGTCGTGCATCCATGACCTGTTCGAGGCGCAGGCGACGCGCACGCCCGACGCACCTGCGGCGGTGTTTGCCGATCAGCAGTTGACCTATGCGCAGCTCAGCGAGCGCGTCAGTGCGCTGGCCCAACACCTGCGGCGGCTGGGCGTCGGCCCCGATGTGCTGGTCGGCGTGTCAGTGGATCGCTCGCTCGATATGATCGTGGGCGTGCTGGCCGTGCTGACCGCAGGCGGGGCCTATATTCCGCTCGATCCGTCCTACCCGCGAGAGCGGCTGGCCTTCATGCTGGAGGATGCCCAGGCTGCGGTGCTGCTGACACAGGAGCATCTCCTGCACCCAGAGGGTACCCGACTACCCGCGCACAATGCGCAGGTCGTCTGCATCCGCCGCGATTGGGAGAGCATCGTACGCGAAAACCAGGCGCATCCAGCGCCGGTCAGAGCGCGGGTCGATCCCGCCAACCTGGCGTATGTAATCTACACCTCCGGCTCCACCGGACGACCCAAGGGCGTGCAGATCAGCCATCGCTCGGTGGTCAACTTCCTCACGACGATGCAATCACAGCCCGGCCTCAGCGCGCAGGACACGCTGCTCTCGGTGACAACGCTGTCATTCGATATTGCGGGATTGGAGCTCTTTCTGCCGCTGATCACCGGCGCGCGCGTGGTGCTGCTCGATCAGGCGCAGGCCGCAGACAGCCAGCAGCTAGCCGCGCAGATCGAGCGCTCCTCTGCGACGGTGATGCAGGCCACGCCCGCGACGTGGCGGCTGCTGCTGGCCGGTGGCTGGCGGGGCAGCCCGTGCTTGAAGATCCTGTGCGGCGGCGAGGCCCTACCCCGCGATCTTGCTGCGACATTATCCGCAGCCAATGCCAGCCTGTGGAATATGTACGGCCCCACCGAAACCACGATCTGGTCGACGCTGACGGAGGTCAGGCCCGACGCCGAGCAGATCACGATCGGACGACCGATCGCCAATACCGAGGTGTATGTGCTTGACTCGCGGCTCCAGCCCACGCCGATCGGCGTGCCCGGCGATCTGTTCATCGGCGGGGCCGGGCTATCACGCGGCTACTTGCGCCGCCCCGAACTCACCGCCGAGAAGTTCGTGCCGCATCCCTTCAGCCAGACCGGGTACCCTCAGGGTGGCGCGCGGCTGTACAAAACCGGCGACCTGGCGCGCTATCGGCCCGACGGCACGATCGAGTTCCTGGGACGAAACGACCATCAGGTGAAGCTGCGGGGGTATCGCATCGAGCTGGGCGAGATCGAGGCGACACTGATGCAGCATGAGGCCGTGCGCGAGGCGGCGGTGATCGTGCGCCAGGACGATGGCGATGAGCGGCTGGTAGCGTATATTGTTGAGAACCAGGACGCCGAGGGCGAAGCGGGTTCTCGGTTCCGGGTGCCCTCTGGGCGTCTTGGTTCTTTCCTCCGCGAGCGCTTGCCGGCCTATATGGTGCCGACAGGCTGGGTCGTGCTCGACGCGCTGCCGCTGACGCCCAACGGCAAGCTCGACCGCCGCGCGCTCCTGGCGGATACAACGCCCGGCCTCGAACAGGCGCGAACCTACGTCGCGCCATCCACGCCCGAAGAAGAGATCATGGCCGAGATCTGGGCCGAGATCCTTGGACTGGAGCAGGTCGGCATCCACGACAACTTCTTCAGCATCGGCGGTCACTCGCTGCTCGCTACGCGGCTGATCGCCCGCACGCGCTCGGTCTTTCATGTCGAGCTAACCCTCAGCGCCATTTTTGAAGCTCCCACGATCGCCCAGATGGTCGACGTCGTCGAGGACCTGCTGGTCGAGAAGCTGGCATCGCTCTCCGAGGACGAGATTCAGCTTCTAGCGGCTAGCGCGTCGCTCGTCGATCAAGCATAACCGTGTGTGAGGTACTACGTGTCCGCAGCAGATAACCGCTCAACCCGCCGCTCACAGCTCTCGCCAGAAAGGCAAGCGCTGCTTGCTCAGCTCAAACGCGGCGCGCTGGCCGGAGTAGCCAAAGCGCCGACTATTCCACGCCGCGCCGCAGAAGGCCCGATCCCGCTCTCGTTCAGCCAGCAGCGGCTCTGGTTTCTCGATCAGCTCGCTCCGGGCAGCGCGAGCTATAACATGCCCCTGGCGCTGGCCCTGACCGGCTCGCTGAACGTCGCCGCGCTTGAGCGCAGCCTCAACGAGCTGGTGGGTCGGCATGAGATCCTGCGCACAACCTTTGTCACCGTCGATGGGCAGCCCCAGCAGGTGATTCAGCCGGTCGCGCCTCTGCCGCTGCCGCTCGTCGACCTCCAGACGCTACCTGAGGCCGAGCGTAAGGCGCAGATGTCGCAGGCCGTCATCGCCGAGGTGCGGCGGCCTTTCGATCTGGCCCGTGACGTACTGCTTCGCGCGCTGCTCATCCGCCTTGCCGAAACCGAGCATGTCCTGGTGATCACCAGCCATCATATCGTGCTCGACGGCTCGCAGGCGCTGATGATGCGCGAGCTGATCATGCTCTACAACGCGCATGTCGCCGACATCGCGCCGGAGTTGCCCGCGCTGCCGATCCAGTACGCCGACTACGCGCTCTGGCAGCGCGAGTGGTTGCAGAGCGAGCGCTTCAAGGCCGATCTGGCCTACTGGCAGCAGCAGCTTGGCACGGGCGATCTCACGCCGCTCGACCTGCCTATCGCCCGCCCACGACCACCGGCCCAGACGTTTCGCGGAGCGCGGCAGAACTTCGAGCTTTCCCGGTCGCTGGCCGATGCGCTCAAAGCCCTGAGCCAGCAGGAAGATGCGACGCTGTTCATGACGCTGCTGGCGGCGTTTCAATGTCTGCTCAGCCGGTACAGCGGCCAGCGACAGATCGCGGTTGGCACGCCCGTTGCGCAGCGCGGTCAGCCGGAGCTGGAGCCGATGATCGGCTGCTTCGTGAATACCGTGGTCATGCGCACCGATCTTGGAGACAATCCCACGTTCCGCGAGGTCATGCGGCGGGTACGTCAGGTTGCGCTGGGCGCGTATGCTCATCAGCAGGTCCCGATCGAGATGGTGATCGAGGCGCTTCAGCTTGAGCGCGATCCGAGCCGCAACCCGCTTTATCAGGTCATGTTCGTGCTCCAGCATACCGGCGGCGACGCCCAGAGCGCGGCAGCCACGTTTAGCGGCCTGACCGCCCGACCGTTCACCGTCGACGCGGGCACTGCGCGGCTCGACCTGCTGCTGTATATCGAGGCGATCGGCGATCGGCTGCTGGGCATGTTGGAGTATAACACCGACCTGTTCGATGCCACGACCATCACCCGCCTGCTGACGCATTTTCACACACTGCTCGCGGCGGCGGTCGCCAACCCCGACCGGCGGCTGAGCGATCTGCCGCTGCTGCCCGTGGCCGAGCGCGAGCAGATGCTTGCGGCCTGGAACGATACGCGCGCCGGGTATGACCGGACAGCATGTATGCATCACCTGTTCGAGCGTCAGGTCGAGCGCACGCCCGACGCCACCGCCGTCGTCTGTGGTACGCATCACCTGACCTACCACGACCTGAATCAGCAGGCGAATCAAATCGCCCATCACCTGATCGCGCTTGGCATCGGCCCCGGCAGCATGGTCGCGGTCTGGCTTGAGCGCTCGCACCTGATGATTCCGGCGCTGCTGGGTATTTTGAAGGCGGGCGCGACCTACGTGCCGCTGGAGATCAGCTTTCCGACGGCGCGCGTGCAGTGGATTGTGAACAATCTCGCGGTGCGCTGCATCATCACGCAGACCGATCAGCTTCCACCGCTCACGGCCATGCAGCCCGACGCTCCGACCCTGGCGCATGTGCTGTGCCTCGACACCGATCAGCCTGCCGAGACGCTGCCGCCCGCGCCGGAAGCCCTGCGCCTCTGGCCGCGCGCCGCGCTGGCCGCGCTGCCGCAGAGCAATCCAGCCGTCGCGGTCAGCCCCGACGATCTGGCCTACGTTATTTTCACCTCCGGCTCGACCGGCACGCCGAAAGGGGTGATGGTGCGGCATCAGCCGGTGATCAATCTGATCGAGTGGGTCAATCACAGCTTCGGCGTCGGCCCCAGCGATCGGGTGCTGTTCGTCACCTCGCTCTGCTTCGATCTTTCGGTCTACGATGTCTTCGGCCTGCTGGCTGCCGGTGGCTCGATCCGCGTCGCATCCAGCCAGGAGCTCCATGATCCTGAGAAGCTGCTGCACATCCTCTGCACCGAGCCGATTACGTTCTGGGACTCCGCGCCCGCCGCGCTCAACCAGCTTGGGCCGTTTCTCGCGTCCGCGCCCGCCGAGGGCACGGCCCAGCTTCGCCTCGTCTTTCTGAGCGGCGATTGGATTCCGGTGACGCTGCCGGATCAGATTCGGGGCACCTTCACCAATGCCCAGGTGATCAGCCTCGGCGGCGCGACTGAGGCCACGATCTGGTCGAACTACTACCCGATCGGCGCGGTCGATCCGCAGTGGCCGAGCATTCCGTACGGCAGGCCGATCCAGAACGCGCAGTACTATATCCTTGATCAGCAGCTCAATCCATGCCCGGTGCTGGTGCCCGGCGAGCTGTACATCGGCGGCGAGTGCCTGGCGAGCGGCTACGCCAACGATCCGATCCTGACCGCCACGAAGTTCATCCCCGATCCGTTCAGCCAGACCGGGTACCCTCAGGGTGGCGCGCGGCTCTACAGAACCGGCGACCAGGCGCGCTTCTGGGCGGATGGCGTGATCGAATTTTTGGGCCGCATCGACCAGCAGGTCAAGATTCGCGGCTTTCGGATCGAGCTTGGCGAGATCGAGAGCGTCCTCAGCGCGCATCCCGCCGTCCAGCACTGCGTGGTCGTCGCCCGCGAGGATAGCCCAGGCGATAAGCGGCTGGTAGCGTATGTTGGAGAACAACGGAATAACGGAACAAAGGAACAAAGGGGCGAGATCGCAGAACTCGAAACTCGAAGCTCGGAACTTCGGACGTACTTGAAAGAGCGGCTGCCAGAGTACATGGTGCCGAGCGCGTTCGTGCTGCTCGACTCGTTCCCCGTCACCAGCAACGGCAAGCTCGATCGCAAGGCGCTGCCCGCGCCCGAACGAGACGACCTCGGCGCGACCGAGGCGCTGGTCGCTCCACGCACGCCGACCGAGCAACTCCTGGCGGAGATCTGGACCAGCGTGCTGCGCGTGCAGCAGATCGGCATCCACGATAACTTCTTCATGCTCGGCGGCGATTCGATCCTTGGCATTCAGATCATCGCGCGGGCCAACCAGGCGGGGCTGCGGCTGGCACCCGGTCATCTCTTCCAATACCAGACCATCGCCACGCTCGCGGCTGTCGCGGGCACGGCGGCGGGCACGCAGACGGAGCAGAGCACGGTCAGCGGCCAGCTTCCGCTCACGCCGATCCAGCACTGGTTCTTCGACCAGCAGTTGCCCGCCCCGCACCATTGGAACCAGGCGATGCTCTTCCAGGTACCGCCCGATCTGGACTCCGCGCTGCTGGCGCGCGCCGTACACCATGTGCTGCACCACCACGACGCGCTTCGCCTGCGCTTTACGCAGACCGCTGACGGCTGGCAGCAGGTCAACGCGGCGAGCGTCGAAGACGGCTGGTTCAGCTCGATCGATCTCTCGTCGACGCCGGTCGTCGAGCACGCGGCGGCGATAGAGGCCACGGCGCGCGAGCTTCAGGCAAGCCTCGACCTGGCCGACGGGCCGCTGATCAGAGCCGTCCATTTCTTCTGCGGCGCTGACACACCGGGCCGCCTGCTGCTGATCATCCATCATCTCGCGGTCGATGGTGTCTCCTGGCGCATCCTGGCCGAAGACCTGCAAGCCAGCTATCGGCAGGTGGCGCGGGCCGAGGCACCCACCCTGCCGCTCAAGACCACATCGTTCAAGCAGTGGGCCGAGCGGCTGGTGCAGCACGCCGAGTCGGCTGCGGTGCAATCCACGCTGGACTACTGGCTGAGCCTGCCCTGGCAGCACGTCCAGGCCATGCCGCTCGATTTTCCGCACGGCGAGAACACCGAGGCATCGGCGCAGACCGTGGTGGTGCGGCTCAGCGCCGACGAGACGCGGACGCTGCTTCAGCAGGTGCCGGAGGCCTACCGCACGCAGATCAACGAGGTGCTGCTGACGGCGCTGGCGCGCGCCGTCACCGGATGGAGCGGCTCGCGCAGCCTGCTGGTACATCTGGAAGGCCACGGACGCGAGGCGATCTTCGATGATCTGGACGTATCGCGCACGGTCGGCTGGTTCACGACGATCTACCCGGTGCTGCTTGAGCTGGAAGCGACCGCGCCCGGACCGATGCTGCAAGCCGTCAAGGAGCAGCTACGGCGCATCCCCCAGCGCGGCATCAGCTACGGGCTGCTGCGCTATCTGGCCGATCCCGCGATCACGGCCCGGCTGGCAGCCCTGCCACAGGCCGAGGTCAGCTTCAACTACCTGGGCCAGTTCGATCAAGCCTCGTCGCCCGATACGCTGTTGCAGCGCGTCGGCGGAGCGATCGGCCCGCTCCACGCGCCGCAGGGCCGCCGCAGCCATATGCTTGAGATCAACGGGCTGGTGGCCGATGGACGGCTGCAATTCGGCTGGACCTACAGCGCCCAGCTCCACCGCCGCGAGACGATCGAGCAGCTTGCCCAGACGTTTACCGCGACGCTCCAGGCGATGATCAACGGCTCCCAGGCGCCCGATGCTGCGAGCTACACGCCCTCCGATTTCCCGCTAGCCAACCTGAGCCAGCAGCAGCTCAGCGCAATTGCCGCCAAGTTCAACAAAAGGGGCCGACCATGACCATCGAGCACCTCGAAGATATTTATCCGCTCTCGCCGATGCAGCAGGGCATGCTCTTCCACAGCCTGTACGATCCCGATGGCGGCGTGTATGTCGAGCAGTTCACCTGGACGATCCAGGGCACGATCGACCTGGACGCCTTCAGCCGGGCCTGGCAGCATGTGCTGGATCGCCACCCGATCCTGCGTACCGCCTGCTACTGGGAAGATCTCGACGAGCCGTTGCAGGTCGTCCAGCGCGGCGTCGAGCTGCCGCTCACGCGCTACGATTGGCAGACGCTCTCGCCCGCCGAGCAGCAGGCGCAGCTTGAGACGCATCTGGATGCCGATCGGCGGCGCGGCTTCGATCTGGCGCAGGCGCCGCTGCTGCGCCTGGACCTGATCACGCTGGCCGCAGATACGCACCAGCTATTGCTGAGCTGCCATCATCTGCTGCTGGATGGCTGGTCGCTGGCGATCGTGCTCAGGGAGTTTCTGGCGTTCTACGAGGCCTTCCGCCAGGGCCAGCCGCTTCAGCTTCCGCGCAGCCGCCCCTACCGCGACTACATTGGCTGGTTGCAGCAGCAAGACCTGACCGAGGTCGAGGCGTTCTGGCGTCAGACGCTCAGCGGCTTTAGCGCGCCGACGCCGCTTGGCCTGAGCCGACCGGGATCGGGCAGCGCCACCAGGGAGGCCGACGAGCAGCTCTTGCGCGTCTCGGAGACGACCACCGCCGCGCTGCGGGCGATGGCGCAGCAGCACCAGCTCACGGTCAACACGGTCGTGCAGGGCCTCTGGGCACTGCTGCTCAGCCGCTACAGCCGCGAGCAGGATGTGGTCTTTGGCGCGGTCGTCTCCGGTCGGCCCTCCGACCTGCCAGGTGTCGAGGAGATGGTTGGGCTGTTCTTCAACACGTTGCCGGTGCGCGTGCAGGTGACGACGACGCTGCCTGTGCGCGAGTGGCTGCGCAAGCTGCAAGATCAGCAGGTCGCGGCGCGGCGCTACGAGTATAGCCCGCTGCTGGAAGTCCAGGGCTGGAGCGACGTGCCGCGCGGCCTGCCGCTGTTCGAGAGCGTGCTGGTCTTCGAGAACTACCCGGTCGATGCGCTGCGCAGCCAGAATCGCAGCCTGACGTTTCGCCATCTGCGGGCGATCGAGCGCGGCAACTATCCGCTCTTTGGCGTGGTCGGCCTGAGCGCGGAGCTGTGGCTGCGCATGATCTACGATCGGCAGCGCTTCGACGCCCCGACGATCGCGCGGATGCTGGCGCATTTCGAGACGGCGCTTGAGCGCATTGTGGCCGATCCCGATCAGCCGGTGGGCGACATCGCGCTGCTAACCGCAGCCGAGCGCCAGCAGCTTCTCGTCGATTGGAATACGACACAGGCCGCCTTCCCGACTGACAGCATGCTTCAGCACTTCGAGGCGCAGGCAGCCCACATGCCCCACGCGACCGCCGTGGTCTGGCAGGCGGAGCGGCTGAGCTACGAGCAGCTCAATCGGCGGGCCAATCGGCTGGCGCGACAGCTTGTGGAGCGCGGCGTCGGGCCGGATGTTGTGGTCGCGCTGCTGGCCGAGCGCGGCCTCGATCTGCTGACGGCGATCCTGGCCGTGTTCAAAGCAGGCGGCGCGTATCTGCCGCTCGATCCGCATCATCCGGCGCAGCGCCATGCCCAGGTGCTAACGCAGAGCGGCAGCCCGCTGGTGCTGGCGACCGATCCGTTCATGGCCGCGCTGACGAAGGCGGTCGCAGGCATACACTCCACGACTCGCCCCGCGACTCTGCGCATCGCTGAGCTGCTGGAAGCGCCTGAGGCTGAGGAGAATCTCGCGCCGCGCGCCGAGCCGAGCAATCTAGCGTATGTAATCTACACCTCCGGCTCGACGGGCGTGCCCAAAGGCGCGATGATCGAGCAGCGCGGCATGCTCAACCACCTGTGCGCCAAGATCGCCGATTTGCAGCTCACGGCTGCCGATCGCGTGGCGCAGACCGCCTCGCAGTGCTTCGATATTTCGGTCTGGCAGTTTCTCGCGCCGCTGATGGTCGGCGGAGCGGTCCATATTTTCCCCGACGAGATCGCCTTCGATCCACGGCTGCTGCTGCATCAGGTGGCCGCCGATCGGATCACGATTCTGGAAACGGTGCCGTCGCTGCTGCGCGCGATGCTCGACGAGGGCGACCCGCAGATCGATCTCGCCGCGCTGCGCTGGCTGATCCCGACCGGCGAGGCGCTGCCGCCCGATCTTTGCCGTCAGTGGCTTGGGCGCTACCCTGCGATCCCGCTGCTCAACGCCTACGGCCCGACCGAGTGCTCCGACGATGTAACCCACCATCCGATCGCGAAGGCTCCGGCGGCCGATCTGCTGCACGTGCCGATCGGACGCCCGGTTGCCAATATGCGGCTGTACATCCTTGACGATCGACTCCAGCCAGCGCCGATCGGCGCGACCGGCGAGCTGTTCGTCGGCGGCGCGGGCGTGGGGCGCGGCTACCTCAACGATCCGCGCCGCACCGCCGAGGTCTTCGTGCCCGATCCGCTTGGCCGCCCAGAGGGCACCCGACCAGGATCGCGGCTCTACCGCACGGGCGACCTGGCGCGCTACCAGCCCGACGGCACGATTGTCTTCCTGGGCCGCGTCGACCACCAGGTCAAGCTGCGCGGCTTTCGGATCGAGCTGGGCGAGATCGAGGCAACGCTGCGGCAGCATCCCGCCGTCCACGAGGCCGTGGTCATCGAGCGCGAAGACCGACCGGGCGATCAATTCCTGGCGGCGTATGTCGTGCCAAGCGTAGAACAAAGAACAAAGAACGAAGAACAAGGGAACAAGGGGACAAAGGAACAAAGTGAGGACCAGCGCTCCCCCTCTCCCGCTGTGCAGGCGAGGGGGCCGGGGGGTGAGGGCCTCACCCCGGAACTCGAAACGTTGAACTTGGAGCTTGGAACGTTGGAGGCCGAGCA
>DASUTC010000044.1 GCA_036374795.1 Herpetosiphonaceae bacterium | reverse complement strand
GTTGAGGGCGCGGAAGTTGGTCGGAACGGCGTAGTAGTTGTAGAAGCCGTTCAGTACCAGTCGCAGGTAGCGCCCCTGCTCCGGGATCGGCATATGCCGCATCCGGCGCAGGGTGGCCTTGACCTGCCTGAGCTTGGCGTTCAGCCGCTCGCGGATGGTGTGCCGCCGGATCAGCCCCCTACCCTGCCGGCTCTGCCCGTAGATGTGGGTGAAGCCGAGAAAGGCGAAGGTTTCAGGCTTGCCCTGACCTCGCGCCAAGCGGTTCTCATGAGCGAACCGTCCGAACTCGATGATCCGGGTCTTGTCCGGGTGCACCTCCAACGCGAACGCCTCCAGCCGCTGCTTCAGCTCGGCCAAGAACCGATGCGCATCGGCAAGGTACTGGAAGCCCACCACCATGTCGTCGGCGTACCGCACCACGATCACGTCGCCCTGGGCCGAGCGCCGTCGCCAGCGCTGCACCCAGAGGTCGTAGACGTAGTGAAGGTAGATGTTCGCCAGAAGCGGCGAGATCACCGCGCCCTGGGGCGTGCCCCGCTCGACCGTCAGCAGACGCCCCTCTTCGAGCACGCCCGCCTTCAGCCACTTGCCGATCAGGCGCAGCATGCGCCTGTCCCCGATCCGGTGTTCCAGGAATCGCATCAGCCACGCGTGGCTCATGCAGTCGAAGAACGCCCGGATGTCGGCATCCAGGATCCAGTTGATCCTCCGCCGGTAGATTCCGACCACGAGCGCGTCCAGCGCATGGTGCTGGCTGCGCGCCGGCCGAAAGCCGTAGGAGAAGCCGAGGAAATCCGTCTCGTAGATGGCGTTCAGCACCTCCACCACCGCGCGCTGGACGATCTTGTCCTCCAGCGCAGCGATGCCGAGCGGCCGTTGCCGGCCGTCGGGCTTGGGGATGTACTGCCGCCGGGACGGCTTCGCCCGGTAGGCGCCCCGCTGTACGCGTCCATGCAGATCCGCGAGGTTGGCCTCGAGGTCTGCCTCGTACTCGTGCCAGGTGATGCCGTCGACGCCTGGTGCCGCCCGACGCTTCAGCTGGTGAAACGCAAAGCGCAGCAGGTCGACGTTCACATGGTGCAGGAGCGCCGTCAGCCGGATCGTCTTATCCCGCCTTGCGGCGCAACGTATGCGGTCCATTGCCTGGGATACGCTTGCCCAGCTCTGGGTCTGGCGCGTGCTGCTCAAGACCGCATTGCCCTTGGCCCCGCCCCTTCCCTCCACCGCCTCCGCGGCCACGAACTCGGCCTTGTTCGGCGGCTTCACCGGTACTATGAGCGGGTCCGACTTCCACCGGCCGTGCATCATCGGATTGGGGCATTCCGCCTTGCCGATGCGGACCGCGCGGGCGGACGAGCCCGAGCGGCCAGCCGGTGGATCTCCCGGTTCC
>DASUTC010000043.1 GCA_036374795.1 Herpetosiphonaceae bacterium | reverse complement strand
GCCGCTGGTGGACCTGCACCCAGAGGGTACCCGCCTGCCCGCCGAGACGCGCCTGGCCGAGGCGCGGCGGCTGGCGCAGGCCGAGGCGCGGCAGCCCTTCGATCTCGCGCGCGGCCCGCTGCTGCGCGCCCGCCTGCTGCGTCTCGCCCCGACCGAGCATGTGCTGCTGCTGACCATGCATCATATTGTCACCGATGGCTGGTCGATGGGCGTGCTGTTCGACGAGCTGGCGACGGGCTATGCGGCGGCGCGCAGCGGGGAGCGGGCGGAGCTGCCCGATCTGCCGATTCAGTACGCCGACTTTGCCGCCTGGCAGCGCCAGTGGTTGCAGGACGACGCGCTTCAAGCGCAGCTCGGCTACTGGCGGGAGCAGCTCACTGGAGCGCCGCCCGTGCTTGAGCTGCCCACCGATCGCCCGCGTCCCGCGATCCAGACATCCAGCGGCGCGCTCCAGTCGCATGTGCTGCCGCGCGATCTAGCGGATGCACTGGCCGCGCTCAGCAGGCGCGAGGGTACGACGCTGTTCATGACGCTGCTGGCGGCGTTCGACGTGCTGCTGCATCGCTACAGCGGCCACGATGACATCGTCGTCGGATCGCCAATCGCCGGGCGGACGCGGGCCGAGACGGAGCGGCTGATCGGCTGCTTCGTCAACACGCTCGCGCTGCGCACCGATCTGTCGGGCCATCCAACGTTCCGCGCGCTGCTCCATCGCGTGCGCGAGGTCTGTCTCCAGGCATATGCCCATCAAGAGCTGCCCTTCGAGAGGCTGGTCGAGGAGCTTCAGCCCGATCGCCATCCCAGCCACACGCCGATCTTCCAGGTGCTATTCATCCTTCAGAACGAGCGGTACGCGCCGCGCGATCTGCCGGGCCTGCGGCTGCGGATGATCACCGAAGACACCGGCGCGGCGGCGTTCGACCTGGCGATCTCACTGGAAGAGCAGCCCGATGGACTCAGCGCAGTCGTGCAGTACAACACCAATCTTTTCGACGCGCCGACAATCGCCCGCCTGCTCGATCACTTTCACACGCTGCTGGCGGGCATCGTCGCCGATCCCGATCTACCTATCGCCAGGCTGCCGCTGCTGAGCGAGGCCGAGCGCCAGCAGATGCTCTACGACTGGAACGCCACCGCCGCGCCCTATTCGCGGGAGCGCTGCATCCATGAGCTGATCGCCGAGTGTGCCATGCGCACACCCGAAGCAGTGGCGGTCGAGTGCGGCGACCAGCGGCTGACCTATCAGGAGCTTGAGCGGCGCTCGAACCAGCTTGCGCATCACCTGCGCGCGCTGGGCGTCGGCGGGTGCCCTCAGGGCGAGACGCCGGTCGCGCTGTGCCTCCCGCGCTCGCTCGACATGGCCGTCGCGCTGCTAGGCACGCTCAAAGCGGGCGGCTGCTATCTGCCGCTCGATCCGAGCTACCCCGCCGAGCGCCTGCGCTTCATGCTCGCCGACTCACAGGCAGCCGTGCTGGTGACACATCGCTCGCTCGCCGCGACGCTGTACGCGGAGAACACCCACAGCGCGCGGCTGGTCTGCCTCGACGCGGATCAGGCAGCGATCAGCCAGGAGCCAGACACG
The DNA here is from genome assembly GCA_036374795.1 of Herpetosiphonaceae bacterium. Lineage (NCBI taxonomy): Bacteria > Bacillati > Chloroflexota > Chloroflexia > Herpetosiphonales > Herpetosiphonaceae > Herpetosiphonaceae bacterium. The sequence goes on along the minus strand of DASUTC010000043.1, from coordinate 1,935 downwards.
CCAGTCGATGCGGCGATCTTCGCGGAGCATCCGGCCTACCTGATCTACACGTCGGGATCAACCGGGCGACCCAAGGGCGTGCAGATCCCGCACCGCGCGATCGTGGCGCGCAGCCGCGCCGCCGTCGAGCACTATGCCCTGCAACCAGCCGATCGGGTGCTTCAGTTTGCCGCGCTCAGCTTCGATGTCGCCGCCGAGGAGATCTTCCCCACCTGGCTCTGCGGCGCGACCCTCGTCTTCTGGCCGCAGCCGAGCCTTGCCGCTCCGCACGAGCTCCAGCAGTTCGTCGCCCAGGCGCGGCTCACGGTGCTCAACCTGCCCACGCCCTACTGGCACGCCTGGATCGACGAGCTGACGCGCACCCCGGAGCTGCTGCCGCACCTAGAGGGTACCCGGCTGCGGCTGGTCGTCGTCGGCAGCGATCAGACCGCGCCGGAGTGGCTGGCCCGCTGGCGGCAGCTTGTCGGGCCGAGCGTTGGCTGGTACAACGCCTACGGCCCCACCGAGGCGACGATCACCAGCACGCTCTACAGCGCCGACGACGACAGCTATCTCACTCGCGGCTGCGTGCCGATCGGACGCCCGATCGCCAACACGCAGCTCTATGTATTGGACCGCCTCATGCAGCCGGTGCCGATCGGCGTGGTCGGCGAGCTCCACATCGGCGGCATCGGCCTGGCGCGCGGCTACCTTGGCCGCCCCGATGCGACCGCCGAGCGCTTCATTCCCGATCCCTTCGCTCGTGAGCATGGGTCGCGGCTCTACCGCACGGGCGACCTGGCGCGCTACCGCAGCGACGGCAACATCGAGTTTCTGGGCCGCATCGACCAGCAGGTGAAAATTCGTGGCTTCCGCATCGAGCTCGGCGAGATCGAGGCCGTGCTGCGCCAGCATCCCGCCGTGCGCGAGGCGGTGGTCGTCGCGTGCGAGGAGCGCGGCGAGAAGCGGCTGGTGGCGTACGTTGTAGAACAACAGAACAAAGAACAACGGAACAAAGAAGCGTCTGACTCTTGTTCTTTGTTCTCTGTTCTTTGTTCTCCTCAGGAACTCCGTGAGTTCCTGAGGCAGCGCCTACCAGAGTACATGGTGCCGAGCGTGTTTATGGTGCTCGACGCGCTGCCGCTGACCGCGAGCGGCAAGATCGATCGCAAGGCATTACCCGCCCCCGACCTCGCACGTCTCGATCGCGACACGGCGTTTGTGCCGCCGCGCAATGCGGTCGAGCAGGTGCTGGCCGACATCTGGGCCGACACGCTGGATCTTGAGCAGGTGGGCGTGCATGACAACTTCTTCGCGTCGGGTGGGCACTCGCTGCTGGCAGCGCAGGTCATCGCCCAGGTGCGCGAGGATTTCCAGGTCGATCTGCCGCTGCGCTGCATGTTCGAGACGCCGACGGTCGCCGGATTGGCCGAGACGCTGCTGCGCGATCCTGACCACGGAGCCAGCGTCGAGAAGATCGCCCGCTTGCTGGTGGAGCTTGCGGATCTTTCGGAGGAAGAAGTGGACATCATGCTTGACGCAGAATCGGTAGTTACTGACGAGGACCACGCCAGATGAGCCGTCCAACGAAACGCACCAACGATCTTTCCGCAAAAAAGCGCGCGCTGCTTCAGGCGCTCATGCAAAAAGAGGGCATCGCCGCGCGCCCTGAGCCGACGATCCCACGCCGCAGCGCGGCTGAGCCGATCCCGCTCTCGTTCGCACAGCAGCGGCTCTGGTTCCTCGATCGCTTCGACGCCGGAGCCAGCGCATACACGATCCTTTCCGCCGTGAAGCTCAGCGGCCTGCTGGATCTCGCGGCGCTCCACGGGAGCCTGAAGACGATCGTGGAGCGCCACGCGGTGCTGCGCACCACGTTTGTCGAGCACGCGGGACCGCCCGTACAGGTGATCGCGCCGACGTTGGAGCTGCCCCTGCCGCTGGTGGACCTGCACC
>DASUTC010000042.1 GCA_036374795.1 Herpetosiphonaceae bacterium | reverse complement strand
GCCGGGCCTGGTGCTGCATGGCCGCTTTACGACTGTGGGCTTGCTCCCGACTCTGCTGGAAGGTCGGCGGCGCGACGCGCTGCTGCTGGAGCCGCTCGGCCAGCAAATGGATCGTCGGGTATTGGAACAGGTCGACGATTGAAAGGTGGGTATCGAACGTTTCGTGCAGCTTGGTTTGAAGCTGGACCATCAGCAATGAGTGGCCGCCAATCTCAAAGAAACTGTCGTGGATACCCACCCGTTCGACCTGTAGCATCTCGCGCCAGATCGCGGCAATCATCTGCTCGATCTCGGTCTGCGGCGCTACATACGTCGCCGCCAGCGCAGAGCGCTCTCCGTCTGGCGCAGGCAATGCCTGGCGATCGAGCTTGCCGCTGGGTGTCCTCGGCAGCGCGTCCAACACCACAAACGCGGATGGGATCATGTAGTCGGGGAGTTGTTTGGCAAGGTACGCGCGGAGTTCCGCGCTCCAGGTTCCAGGTTCCAGGTTCTCCGCTTGTTCGTTGTTCGCTGTTCGTTGTTCCACCACGTAGCCTACCAGCCGCTTCTCTCCAGGCCTATCCGCGCGCGCTACCACAGCGCACTCATCGATGCCTGGGTGTTGCGCCAGCACCGCCTCGATCTCGCCCGTCTCAATGCGGAAGCCGCGCACCTTGACCTGCTGATCGATGCGGCCCAGGATCTCGACCGTGCCGTTGGGGAGCCAGCGGCCAAGATCGCCGGTGCGCACCATCAGCGCGCCGTCCTCGAACGGACACGGCACAAAGCGCTCCGCCGTGAGGTCGGGGCGGTACAGGTAGCCGCGCGACACGCTCTCGCCCGCAATGCAGACCTCGCCCGCAATCCCGATGGGCTGCGGCTGGTTGGCGGCGTTGAGGATGTAGATCCGGTTGTTCTGCAACGGCGTGCCCACCGTAACCGGTTTGCCAAGATCGTCGGCGCGCAGCACACCCAGAATATTGATGTCGCTGATCTCGGTCAGGCCATAGATGTTGACGACCTGGACCTGCGGCCC
>DASUTC010000041.1 GCA_036374795.1 Herpetosiphonaceae bacterium | reverse complement strand
GTGGTGGTCTGGTCGGAGGGCAAGAACGCCTACGAGTTTGTACGGGATCAGCGCCCGGATGCGCTGATTCTGGATCTGCGCATGGAGCATCCGCAAGCCGGTTGGATTATTATCCACATGTTGCGCCTCAATCCGCAGACGGCGCATGTGCCCGTCCTCGTGTGTACCGGGGATCTGGCGTATGTCCAGATGCGGCGGCAGATTCTGCGGGATCAGCGCTGTGACGTGCTGTTGAAGCCCTTCAGCGTGGACGAGTTGCTGAGCAAGGTGTCGAGTCTCTTAGACTCGCCTTCCGCGAATAAGCCAGATCCAGGCGTAGATGAGAACCGGCACAGCGTACAGGTCCTGGCCGGGCTGCGGAAGCGGTGGCGAGGACGCGGCACGCTGTTCCAGCGGATGGGCGCGCTGCGCCGCAGACGATGAACCATGACTCCGAGCATGCCGCCGCTGGTGTGCTCGCAGATGCGACACCACTCCCGTTCCGCCGCGCTTTTCCTATGTCGCCCGCGTCTCCCCAGTCATGGTCGGCCATCCTGCCGCTCCGCCTCGTTGGAATCGACGCTGATATAATCTGCGATGTTGAGGTGCGGGTGTTATCGCGGCCTGGACATGGTGCGGCGCCACGCACGCTGTAGGTTGGCTGTCGGCAGGGCGACCTGCGCAGGCTCGACCAGGTCCAATTCGGTGACGAAGGCGTCAATGTGCCGAATCAGCGTCTTTCGGAACGGGACCGGTGTCGCATATTCTAGGGTGACGAGGTAATCGCCCGAGCGGAAGCGCGGCCAGATGTCAATCACGGTCGCCGGAATACCAGCGAGCGATCGCGAGGCGTTTGCCTTAAAGGCCATGCTCATGCCCCGCCGTGGCTTGATCTGATGTTCACCTGTGGTCATCGCACACCTCCTTGCCCCGACCTCTGGCGAATGTGTTTGTCACAGCCCTAGAGTACCAGGTCGTTGTGACAGCTACTGTCACTGGCTCGCCTGCCTGGACAAGGTGCCGTCTGACAGGGCATGCATGGGCGGGTGAGAAGCGGGGCTAGATCCGTGAGGGTGTTTCGCAGGTGGCCGTCGAGGCGCGGCGGAACGTGTGCAGCGACGAGGTTATGCCGCAGAACAGCCCACAGCCGTCTCTATGATCCCCATAGAATCACACGGCTCCACCGGACGAAAGGTGACAACCCGCCGCATTGCCGAGCACCAGCCTCACGGTTGGTATTGCGCGATCGCTTGCTCGCTATGGGGCCGACCACTGCTGGCGTAGATCGCGATCAGCGCCTGCACATCGAACGGGACGCGCCGGAATTCCACCGCGATGCGGGCATCGTCGACCGTCAGGATCGCATACTCCGCCCAGGGATCGGTCTTGAAGCGATCCTCCGGCTGATCGTGCCGATACGCCAAGCCGATGCTGCCGGGGTTGATGTGGAACGTGCGGTGCATATGGCGCAGGAATTGGACATGGGTGTGACCGCCGGTGTAGATGATGTGCTCGTGCGGCTCCAGCAAGCGCTTCAGCTCCGCATCCGCGATCGTCGGCAAAATGACATCATCGTAGGAGTGCGGCGACCCGTGATAGCACAGGAGGGTGCGCTGGTGCGGCAATGGCACCTCGACGGTGGGCTGGAACTGCGCGATGAACGCTTGATCGTCAGGCGAGAGCTGCGCGAGCGACCAGGCCCGAATGTCGTGCATGACCCGCAAGCGCTCCGGTGGGATTCCCTCAGCGCCGGTTTCCACCCCGGAGAGCAGCCAGGCGTCCGCGTTGCCCAGCACGACCGGACACGCCAGGGCGCGGAGGTGGGCCACCACCTCCACGGGTTGTGGACCGCCTTGAATCGCATCGCCAAGACACACCACCCGATCGACTGGGTCGTGCCGGAGATCGGCCAGGACGGCATCCAGAGCCACACTATTTCCATGAATATCGGACAGCAGGGCAACGCGCATGGTAGGCTCCTTGCGTCAACAACGGTCGATCGTCATCGGATCGGCGACGAAGCAGTGCGCAGACTGGTAGATCCATGCTACACGACAACCACGCGCCAGACCGCTGACCTCATCGCCCGCACCGTGCGCGACCAGGGCTACTCGCTGGCGCAGCCTAGATTCTCAAATCGCGGAAAATATCCTTGATTCGTTGATCAAGATACGCGCTCTGGTCATCTGGAATTTCAATAATTCGTTGTAAACAGCGCGCCAGCGTGCTCGACAATCTGGCATAGCTGCGAATATCGGAACGCTGGTATGCCTCACTCACCAGCGTGCGCACCGTGTCTACCGACATCGAGAAATAGGGAGAGATCGCGGTATCGATCGAATGGCCGTCGCTTCCATCGGCATAAAACGGTTGACGTGTTGGCAGCCCCACGCCTTTGCGCAGCCGCTCGGTTTCCGCGTCGCGGCTGGTGAGAAACTTAATGACCTCCAATCCGACATCCGGAGCGGCGGAGTAGGCAGGTATGCCAATATACCAGTCGCCCGCGATCGCAATCTGCTCAGGAAGTGGCACCACCTTGATCTGCTGCTGATCCTTGAGCTCCATCCCCGACAGCATCTGGTTGAGCGTGGTGTACCAATGACGCCAGACCATCGCATCCGACGTCACGGCGACGTTCACGTTGGGCGTCGCGTCAGCGGCGCGCGTTGTCGGGCGCACCAGGTCATTGCCGCCACCCGCGAGGTATGATTGACGACACAGCTGTCGAAAGATTTTGCTTGCGTGGATGCTGACCGGCCCCTGGAGCTGCTTGAGCAGCGAGGGAACGGCTTTTGGCTCCGGCTTCTCCAGCGACAATAAGATCTCAAGGAACAGGCAGTTGTAATTTTCTGAGGTGCCCTTTGGAAAATCGAAGAAGGGTTTGTGGGGAGGCTGATCCGATCCTTCCACGGATTGCCGCGCCGCCTCAGCCTGCCGCTGCGTCCATGCGTCACAGGCGTCTGCCAGTCGCTCCCATGACGTCACCACGGCGTCGAGCTGCTCATCCCGCCGATACGCCAGCAGCCCGATATTGGCATAGAAGGGCAGCACAAAAAACGTGTTTACGGTATCCCCGTTTCGTCGGATCAGACGCGGCACGAAATGACCCCACCTCACGTGACCTGATGCATCGGCTCCGACCTCGCCCCATTCGGAATCGTCCCAATGCTTATTGGGAAAGGTATGAAACATCAACCGCTGGCTTGGATCATGGTCGGATGTTGAAAACTGGTACTCATCCCACTGGACGATTTGGAGCTCGTTGAGCGCTGATGACGAGCCAAGGCGCATCGCTCTGCTCATCCCGACCGGATCTTCCGATTCAACCTCGGTTTCCCGCGACAGCATCGCTTTTACCGCCTGGACCAGCATGCGGTTATATTTATCCTGCATGTAGGTTTCGGAGTGCAGAAAGAGCCGCACGTTGATCGGCTTGATCTCGCCGTTGGGACCAACCCGCAGCAGCGATGAGATCGGCTTGATCTCCAGGCGCTGGGTATCAAACGTCACCTCGAACGACTCGCGCCGATGCGCCATGCCATGCGATCGTAAGACCCGCAGGGTGACGCGCTGGATCCCTCCGTACTCGAAGCGATTGAACTCAATGCCACAGTCGGCATTATTCGCAATCGACCGTTGCAGCACAAACGCAGTCTCCGGCTCGACCTCCCCGCACACGTACAGGCTCGTCACGTTCTTTCGGCGCAGAAATTCTACCAGGGTATCGCCAAAGGTTTCTTCGGCGCGTACCAACGGACAGCTTAATTCCCAGTGCGCGATATCGTCGATCATCACGCGGTCGATCCGGTTGCCGTCGCGCAGCGCTGCCTCAAACTCGTCCTCGATCTGCTGCATGATAAAGCCCGGCTCGACATAGCCACGCGGCAGCGAGCAGACGCGAATCTCCTTCTGCTGCTTGCGCGTATCACTGCTGCGCTGAATGAAGCCCTGCTTCAGCATTTCGCGAATCTTCGACTCATCATCCCGCACCGCAACCAGCAGCGATACCCGCTTCCGATTTTCGGGCTGATCCGTGCCCAGCAAAAACAGGAGGCCGAGCGGCGTTTTATACGATCCTTCCGGCCCTTGCATCACGATGACATCGCCCGCGCGCAGCGATTTCTCACCGAGAATCATATCAAGGCCGGTGTGACCGAAGTGGATCGGAGCGTCTGGCGGCAGGAGGCTGCGCGAGCGAATCCGGGACATGACCGCGGGCGAGGACGGAAAGATGCTGATGCCCTGGCCGGGCTTGATCGCAAAGGGATGTTCCCCGCGCTGTTCGCGCTGGAACCGCGACTTCATGATCTCAAAGGTGCGCTGATCATAGCCGCTGCGATCATCTACGCCCAGGCGGATCACGGTATCTGCGATATTCTGCTCGAAGAGCAGCTCGTCGACGGGATCATTGCCCTCTTCCGCCACCAGCAGCACGTTGGTTCCTGCCTTGTTGACCACCTCGATGCGATCCATCGTCCGTGCGCGGAGCGCCGCGACATCCGGCGGCTCGCTGCGCTCGCCCCGATCGCCGCGCGCAATGCTGTTGACCGGATCCGCAATGATCAGCCGCAGCGGATACTTCAGCATCCGCTTCGCATTCTCTGCAAAGGCGCTCAAAAAGCTCTCATAGGAGTCCTTGATCGTTTTGAGGATGATCAGCGCGCCGCGCTCGCCGGGACGCTCTTGTAGCAGCGCTGCGGCGGCAAACGGATCGGTGGCAACTTCGACGACCTGCGTATCCGGCAGCGCGCCGATCGAGGCCAGCGCATACAGGCATTCTTCATGAGATTGCTCCAGCGGCATGACCCAGGCCAGACCGCCTTTAGACGCGACCTCGACCGCCAGCTTCAGCGCCAGCAATGTTTTCCCGGTGCCGGAGCGTCCCTTGATCAGCACTGTCCGCCCGCCGAGTCGGCTCGCGGACATATCGCCGGGAATACTCTCCGTCAGCATCAGGCCGCCGCCGAACAAATCATCAAAGCCGCGCATGTTGGTGGGCAAGCCGAACAGCTTGGCAAGCAGGTACTCCGCGTCGATGGTCGCCCGGCATAAGATGCTGTTGGGCTTATACGACGCTTTGACATAGCTGACCGCACGGCAGCACTCGATAAACATACTTGCCGTGCGCTGGGCCTGTTCGACACTCGAAGAGCGTGCTTGCAGTGCGGCGACGAGGGGCATGCGGAAGTCGTGGGCATACTCCCAGTGCGTGCGCTGCTTGAGCGATCCGGGTGCGACAGACCGATCGTTGATCGTGGTTGCCAGCATGTAGAATAGCTGTGGCATTTCGTGTGACAGCACCAGCCCGTAGTGTGAGCGGATATTTTGCATGACGAAGTAGCGCAGATCGTGGGCCGACCGGATGCCTCCCAGGAGCATGCGCACCAGCTCGACCGGCTGGAAGACATCACCATGAAACTCGACGATCCCCGGCTCGACCGGCCGGTAGACATCGCGTTGGCGCAGCTCTTCGAGAATCGAGGCCGCGTGGCTGTGCTGCGGCGCTGCCAGCAGGTCAAGCAACTGCGTTTCCGTGAGCACCGTGCAGCCCGGCGTATGTCTGACATCGCGGACGGTTGTTCCAGCAGGAGGATAGGCGAGCTCCCACAGCGCGCGGCCAAAATCCATCACCGCCGTCACCGCCTGGAGCAAGCTGCCCTGGTATTCGCTGTCGATGTCCTCTGCGTTCATACGCCGAACTCCGTTTCTGGCGGTGCCGATGATGGCGCATAGCGTATCTTGATCTGCAGCATGCGCAACAAATACCTGGCGATCCCGCCGAACCGACGTGCGCCTGTTTGCGCCGCCTGGATCCGCTGCCCCAGCTCGATCAGGTCCAGGTACCGCTCTTCGCTGTCGCTCCCTACGGGTGTGAGCAGCTCGTTCAATTCCGGGTCTTGTGCGAGAACTTTCACATCCTTGTGTGCTACGCGAATCCGGTCTTGGGAAGTGTAGTTCTGCACGATGTTCGAGATCGTTTGTTTTTGCTCGTCTGATAACGTCGCCTCGACGGGGCTGGCGATCAGCAGCGGCGGCTCCACACCCGCATCGGAAGGAGCGCGCGATTGCGGTTGTGCCACGTCGACAGGAGCCACGTGCGGCTGGGTCGGCTCGGCGGCCTGGCCCAGGCGTTGTCGCAGGAGAAGCTGCCGCTCCTGGTACTTTTGCTCAGCCGCATCGATACCCTCTGCGGGCAGACGCCGGCTCAGGCTATCGGGACCGGTGTACGCGATGAATGGCACCGCGAGCACCGGTTGCATCCCGACCGGTAGGCCAACGACACGCTCCCCCTGGTGGATCAGCGGCACAAACGGTATCGTGATGGCTGCCAGCGTCGACAGCAGTTCCAGCGGCGACGACACGCCGCTGAAATCCGCGATCACAAACCTGGATAAGCTGATCAGGATGTCGATGGTCTTCGCAATGTCCTGTCCATACGCCCGATCGACATTGATCACCATGGGTACGTAGCCACGGCCACGGATCACGCCGAGCATCGTCTCCAGAATATCCATCCGGTCCTGTGCAAAGTTGCCGAGCAAGAGGACCGCTTTCGACGAGCGTGCGGTGAACACCTGCTGGATCGTGCTGCTCTTCAGCAGCATGCCCACAAAAGGAGCGACGCCGAGATCGTCGACGGTGATCGACGGCTCATCGGGATCGGAGATCACGAGGCTCGATTGATCGGCTCCTTCCAGGTTCATATCCCACAAGGTGATGCCGATCACCGTACAGCCGGTCATGTCCGCACGCTTGAGGTTGGTATCAACCAGCGTTGCGTAGCTCAAGCTCGCGCCGCTGAGGTTAGCGCCTGTCAAATCAGCTCCGGTGAGATCGGCGTGCGTCAGGTCGGCGCCGCGCAGGTCGGCCTCTACCAGGCTTGCCCGCATGAGATTGGCGTCCCTCAACTGTGCCTGCCTGAGCTTCGCGTGGTCGAGCCGCGCACCGCGCAGCGTCGCACGGCCCAGGTTGGCCCCGGTGAGATCGGCGCCTTGCAGCGTCGCAGCCGTCAGGTCCGCGCTCCGCAGGAGCGCATCGCGCAGATCGGTTTCATCAAGAGTCGCCTGGCTCAGATTCGCGTCGCTGAGATCGATTGCCCGCAACGGACGACCCGCGAGGTCCGCGCGGGCCAGCGTCGGCGCTATGGTGGGGTTGTTTCGTCGCCACGCATGCCAGATCCGAAGGTCTTGTCGAAGCATCTCAAGATGGTGTGGGTCGGGCGCGATACCGATCGCGCCTGGTACGGCGCCTGCTGTCCGAAGGCTTGTTTCGTCAAGCCGACGGTGTTCTATCGCCATCGATCGGGCGGCTTTTTGATTAGCCACCCACGGGACAAGAAATTCGCTGACCAGCTCATAGAAATAGGTTTTGTATCGCAGCTCGCGTCGGACCAGTTTCGTTTTGATCTCAAGCGCTTTTAAAGCGGTTCGCAACAGCTCGGTCGCGATCTGCTCCTCTTTATTGACGCGGGTAATGAGATCGTCTTCGGCAACAATATTGCGGGTGCCGGAGGGCGTGATTAAGAAGCTGAGCAATGCAAGCGCCGGGTCGCGGAGATGGTCGCTGCCGAGAAGATTAATGGCGCGATCCAGGTAATCTTCCAGCACGCCCTGCACGCCACGCTGTTTGAACAAGCTCTCCGGGTTCTCCGATCGCCACAGCTCCAGGCAGACGATCTGCACTTCTGACAGATTGAGGCCGCCGCCGGCGCTACTTTTCTCAATTTTTGCCATCACTTTGCGGGCAAGCTCGTCCGACAGCTCTTTGCCAAAATGTTGCCTGAGCGCCTGATCCAGAAACGGGCCACGTATAATCATCGGTAGCATATTGACGAGTGGCGCGGTGAGCCTTAAGTAGTGATCGGTTAAGTCGGGGCTTTGCACAAACAGCTTGCTCAGCTTTGCCAGATAATCCTCCCTGAAGACAAAGAGCAGCTTAATCGGCAGCGAATGATCGCGAAGCAGCCGGAGCAGCAAGGTCGTGATCTCCTGCTGAACCGCCTGAGCTTTTCGCAGCGCTTTTCCTTGCAGCGATTCCTCAAAGAGCGTAATAAACTCCTCGAACTGATCGAAGATCAGCAGCGGCGCCGAATCGGCTGACGCCGCCTGGAGCCGCTCGGCGAAGGTCGCAAGCGAGAGAACGACCTGCGCTGCCGGGTTCGAGTCGTCGACAAAGATCGAGGGCAGATACGGCCTCTGACCCTCGGTGGTCATGGGGATCCGCTCGACGATAATTTCTGATCCCTGGATCGGCTGAACGCGGAGGCGATGCGGTGCAAAGCCTTCTGGGCGGACCACCGGGATAACCCCCGCATTAATCAGCGACGATTTGCCGGTTCCTGATGCTCCATACAGCAGGACGCCTCGGTAGATCGTGATCGATCGGAGCAGCTTGCGCGTTTCCTGGGCGCGCGCGAAAAAAATGGGCTGATCCACATAGCGAAACGGCTCGATCCCTCGATAGGGCATATGCGGGAGGATCGGAGCGGCGGGTATGTCGGTCATCGCGGTGGAAACTCCTCGCCAGTCACCTTTTGATACAGCATTGGCACAAAGGACCATACATCTTGGGTGATGAATTTGACATATTTTTGCTGGAGCTCCCATACGTCAAGGATGAGGGGATCGGGAGAAAGATCAACGGAGTACATGTCAGGAACTTTCGCCCGATCGATTTTCCAGCGCATGGTTTTGAACAGCAGCCGCAGGTTGTAATCCATCAGGCTGTACCCGATAAAGAGCGTCGGCCAGCGCTTAAAGTAGAAGCGAAATGTCTCAGGCACCGGATGATAAATATCAGGATCGCCCATGCGCAACACGAACTGGATGTAATCTTCATCGGTAATGACAATCGAGTCGGGGTTTCCGATGTCGCCATGAATTTTGCAGATGATGGGCTGCTGGGGGTTGGGATCTTCCAAATAATCTTCGGTTGGCGTATCGCGATCCTTCGAGTACACGCGGCGATTAAAGGCTTTCTTCTCGTCGTGCAGGGCCATTTCGAACAGGCGGTCATAGTTGGTGGTGAACACGAGCGGGAAATTGAGCCGCGCTAACGCTCGGATCACCGGAGAAGGCGTTTTGCCCTCCCCGACCATCTGCCGTATCTCGTCAACTAATGCTTTTCTCGACCGTTTTGTCTCGTAATACAAGGAAACACGCTGTAGGCCGCTGATTTTCTTCCGCTCCTTGGGAGGTTGCTCCGACAGCCCACTCCGAACCGATAAATGCTCGCACAGCGCGCTGCCAAGCGGTGGCCGTTGATGTTCCGGGTAGGTGTAGGACGAGTCCTTGGGGGGTGGATAATGCGCGCCTGCTCCTAAAAAAAGAATACATTCTCCTCGCTTGACATACTCCGCAATGATATTAATCAGACCTTCATCGATCTTTTTGCTGCCTTTGGCTTTGCGGGGCAGGGCCATTATGTATCACCTCGTATGCTGATAGCTGCTAATCCACGCGCGCTTGTTCTGGTGAGACGAAGGAGTGTGCTCGACTCCTCAACGTGCGTTGCATGAGGTACCAGTACGGTTCTGCGTTGAGGTCTGATGGCGTAGTGGCATATCCGAAGAGCAACGGCGTTCGCTCAACCGATAGTCCTCTGCGAGGATGCCGACCACGGGTACGACGCGGTGAGGTCGGAGGGTATGATGTCGCGCTTGGATGAAGGCAGGTGCTACAGGGTTGTCCGCTCACCATGCTGTCCGCTCACCATCTCCAGCCAATACTACACCAGATGTCATGCCAATTCAAGATCAGGATGACCTGCTCAGTGCGTACACGGGGTGCTGTGAGCGATGTGGGCGGGAGTGCCAATGCGGTACCGCATCCCCATTCCGATCATGAGTCCGGACGCCGTCGTGACGGATGCGCTTCAGCGTCCGCTGAAGGTCCGGGGTGGCGGGCGACAGCATCGGCAGGGCCGGTCAACGCCTCGGTCGCGCGACGGAGCGTGCGCTTCCAGCGTTCGGAGCATCGATACGATACGGTGCGACATGCGGTGTACGGCATGCCAATGCGGTGTGCGCGTTCGTGGACATGATCGCAGCCTGTCGCCAGGCCGTGATGTCGCTTTAGGGTCGCCGGATCGTCACGGCTACGGATCGCCCCCTGATTGCCGGGATATGGCTGGTACTCGCGGGGGACATCGGTCGGGGGGTGGGCGGAACGGAACTATGCTAGAGTAGCGGTGACGTCTTGGTTGGACCGCCGTTGGTAAGATCCGGCTCTTGCCATTCCGTTCCATAGCATCACGTCACTGGCGACATCAATCACCTTCCATGAAGGGAAAGGGCACACGCCGCATGTCGAATGCAACAGATGGTTGTTGGGTGCAGTTCTATGACAGTGATGGCTTCCAGGGCGGCACCAAACGTTTCGACGGACCCACCAACGTTGCCGATATGGATGACTACGTCCAGTCGACCGGCGAGAAGCTGGGCGACGAACCGGACTCCCTCAAGACGGGGACGCGCACCTGGCTGGAAGTCTACAAAGATGATAACTACGAAGGTAAGACCGCAACCTTTGGTCCCGGCTCGGAGATCAATGACCTGGATGCCTATGGGGTCGGTGGGAACATCTCGAGCTTTCGCATGTACGATGAGCCGCAATCCTGGTGGGTTTCGTCTCCCAATAGTCCGCTCCTGGAGGCGGATACCGGGCTCTACTCCTCGCTGACGATCAACGACATCGCGCGGACGCTCGTCGGCGCGGCGTTGACGCTGGTTCCAACCGTTGGCAGTGCCCTGAGGATGATCACCATGATGCTCTGGCCGGAAAGTAGCAATCGCGATCAAGCCTGGGCATGCTTTCAAAACTATATCGACCAGATCGTCAGTGGGATCGAGCGACAGCGCACGATTGACGATCTGACGAAGAAACTCGATGGCCTGTACAATCTCGCGGACGATTATTTGAATGCCCCGCCCGAGCGCCGTGCGGATACGTTTGAGAATCTGCTTGGGGGCCTCCGCCTGTATGAGCCGTATTTCGTCGATCTGAGTCAAACGCAGGTCGAGATGTTTTTCTTCATCCCGTACGGAACGTTGATGCTGTTCACCTTCCGAGAGCAAATCCTGTCGTATCAGGAGATCTACGGCGTCCCCCTGTCGCCTGAGGAACGTCAAAAGCTCATCGACAATCTGCAAAATACCATCGATGCTTACCAACAAGCGCTCCCCCCGGCGCGGCAGAGTTTGTTGGACAAGCGCGCTGCCATGGTCACCTATCGCGACGAAAGTACCATTGGCATCGGCAGCGACGCCACCATCTATGTTCCTATCGACGAGTATACGGGGTGGCGTGGGAGTCAGGTTCACCACCTCAGCGAGGTGGAAGATGCGGTCGCGCAGCGCGCCGAGCAAGTGACCAACCAGCTCGCCTACACCCTCGATAGCTACCTGTCCACCGCGGATCTCTGGAGCTACATCAACCCCGATAACCCGGCCCCCCTGCAACCTCCCACCATCATTTACGCCGATGGGCCATACGGCCAGTACCAGGCAACGCCCTTTTCGGTAATCGCCGCCGATACCCAACGCATCACCCAAGTCACCATCAGCACCGGCTCGCTGGTAGATAGCCTGGAGCTGTTCCTCAATGGGACATCCACGGGACGGCACGGCGGGAGCGGTGGAGTGCCACAAACCCTGGCGCTGGCGGAGGGGGAAACCATTATCGCGGCACAAGGGTATGCCAGTGGGTTGATCAACCAGCTCGGGTTTACCACCAGCCAGGGTCGTTCCATACTTGGAGGCGGCACCTCCAATCTCCACTTTACCTCAGGGCCGCCCGAAGGCACGACGGGCTATCTGGTAGGAATCTCGGGGTACAGTGATAACGGCTCCTCCAGCAACGCAAACCTGAAGGTGGTCACTTTCCACTGGAAGTGCACGTTGCCGTTCGATACGGAGCCCCTTAAGGCGCTCGGCTGGTCGGATGCCACCATCGCCCTGCCGTAACCCCGCCACGCCTGCACTGCGATGAACGGTGCGTCAATGCGGTGCGATCCGGTCTGCCCTGCCCACGCTGTGGGCTCATCGCACCTTAGCGGATGAGGCAGGCTACCTCCGTTGCGGATGTGGCCTGCCTCGGACACGCTCGCACCGCTCCGGCATTCCCTCCCGCTGATCGTGCGGATCGCACGGCTGCTGCTCGGCCCAGTTCAGTCACGTGTTTCCGCATGTCATGCCCACCGACACGGACAGGATCGGGCACGCACACCAGCCCAAAAGTCAGCAACAATGACTTGCCTGCCAGCGCTCCCAGACCGGCGATTACATGCGTAGGAGGTTTGTCCCCCTTCACTATCTGCGAGGGGACCCACCACGTGAAGGATTCATCCCCGCGCATGGTGGTGTCGTTGCTCCACGCACCGCCCTGCCGTGGTATGGTTGTGCCCATAGAGGATGGGCCGTCCCATGCTTCCACTTTCCCCGGTCATCCTCGGACCCCACGGCTGGGGTGACGGTATCAAACCGGGAGAAGTGTACGCTAAGCCAAGAACAGGGCTTCAGAAAGCGATGCGTTTGCACATCAGACCAGGCATGGAGCCACCGATGGTGCAGATGATCCGCTGGCGCTTACCGCAGGCTTTCGCCCCCTCCTTCGTGAGCGTGCAGAACTCCCAGCGCTCTCCGCTAACCCGAGAAAGAACGGGAGGAAGCAAGATGTTGAGCAAACCTTCCGGACAACGTCGATGTGACCTGGACTGGCTCCGTGTGCTGCTCATCCTGACGGTCCTCGTCTTCCACAGTCTGCGCTTGTTTGACCTGGAAGGCTGGTATGTCAAGAGTGCAACGACCCATCTGAGTGCTCAGGCGCTGGTGGTCTTCATCAGCCGCTGGCTGATGCCAGCCGTCTTTCTCATCTCCGGGATGGCTACGTTTTATGCTCTGGGCACACGCCGGGCATGGCGGTTTGTCAAAGACCGCGCGCTGCGCCTGCTGGTCCCGCTGCTGGTCGGCCTCGTCACGCACATCCCGCTCCAGGAATATCTCAAGCAGGTCAGCCAGAACCAATACCGCGGATCCTTCTGGCAGTGGTACCTCACGACGTTCAATGGCTTGGATCGGTTCGGCGGCAACTTTAACTGGATCGGCAGCCATCTCTGGTATCTGGAAATGCTGTTCGTTTTCAGTCTGGTCTGCCTGCCGCTGTTCCTCTGGCTGCGGAACGGAACCGGTCAGCGGGTGCTTACCTGGGTGGGAGCGCGGTTCGCCGCACCTGGCGCATTGTACCTGCCGGTTCTGCCCATCATCCTGCTGTCTGCGACATTAGATCCGGATAGCAATAGCCTCCTGGCCCGGGATGAGTTTGGGGGCTGGAACCTGCCCTCCCACCTGATCTTCTTCTTGAGCGGCTTTGTGTTCGCCTCCAGCCCGGCTATGCAGGCCAGCATGCGCCGGATACGCTGGTTCTCATTGGTCACTGCGCTGGTTAGCTTCTTCGTCGGGGTCGCGCTGGTGCTCGCACTGACCGGCGGGGAAAATGCGTTCGGTACACCGATATACCTGGTGTGGTCGATCGCTTCGAGCCTTTCCTGCTGGGCCGGCTCGCTGGCGATCCTTGGGTTTGGGATGCAACGGCTGAATGTCCGCACGCCGGTATTGGAGTACGGCAACGAAGCCGTGCTGCCCTTCTACGTCCTGCATCAATCCATCCTGCTCGTGGTAGCCTTCTACGTGTTGACGTGGACGATCCCCGACCTTGCCAAATGGGCCATCATCCTGGTCAGCACGTTCACACTCATCATGGTGCTGTACGAATTGCTGATTCGTCGGATCAACCTCCTGCGGGTGCTGTTTGGGATGAAGCCGCTGCGACCCCATCGGGAGGTGCAGCAGGTGGCGGCAGCCTCATCCAGCCATAGTTCATAGGGGTGCTGGAGGGCAGGTGACGCACGTCACCTGACGGCGGGATACCGCAAGGCGGGCGAAGCGCACGACGACGCGCCAGGTGGGTATCCTCGAAAGCAAGCACAACCAGCCATCGAGATAGCGGCGTTCATGGCGCTACGGCTGACCCGGCAGACAAGCGACCATCTCGGCGATCGGGATGCGGTCCTGGTGGTTGATGAAGCTGGCTTTCTGAAAAAAGGCGACCAATCGGTCGGCGTCAAGCGCCAATATGGTGGCACGGTCGGCTCAGATCGGGGTCTTTCTCTGCTACGCCAGCCAGGATGGGGCATCCTTCATTGACCGGGCGCAGCGGTGCCACGATACCAAACGTCGGGCACGTTGCCCGACGTACGTGCTGCTGTAGTACTAGTCGGCCTCCAGATTGGCCGCCGTCAAGTAGATGATGCTCACCCACAGGCCGCGCGCGGTGTGATAAAACAGGATCGGGAAGATGATGGCGAAGACGATTAACGTCGTCAGCAGGGGCAGGAGCGGCACTCTGGTAAAGAGCGCGTAGATGGAGCCTGTAATGACCACAATCAGCTCGGTAACGACCAGATTAATCACCATGCCACCCGTCATCTCACCACCTGACCGCTCAAACACTATCCCACAGACCGGGCATTGTCGTCGAATCTTGAACGGCTTGACAAATATCCTGCCGCGATGGCATTCGGGGCAGCGCAGGCGCACCCCATCGATCAAAGCTCGCACAATCCGGCTCATCGTTATGCATCTCCTGTACATATGGTGTACGCTATCTCCGTGCATAGGTGGCAGGTATGCTACCACGGACTCATAGGTACCACCCGGATTCAACACCGGACGTTACGCTACTGATGAGAGCTGAGGAGTGCCTCAGGCATAGATCAGTACCCCGGTGGAGCGTGCCAAGCTGAAGGGGACGCCCCCGATCACCGGGGTCGAATCCGGCACGCAGCTCGCACGGGTGATCGCCAGATCGCTTAGCCCTGTGGCATGCGCGGTGGCGCTTGCTCACAGACGACCGGGAACGGCCCTGCCGCCACCTTGCGCCCTCGCGACGGGGTTGCTATCATTGCGTTGGCACGCCGGTGACGGGGTGGTCCCGCAGGAGCTTCAGCGATCTATGCAGATGATCAGACAACGTGCATTCCTGTTTCTCTGGATGACCCACCTTGTCGTCACCCTGGCTAACGAGTTAACAACGATCAGCATGGTTGTGCTGGTCTTTGGCTCAACCGGCTCGGCGCTTCAGGCAACGGGTGTCCTTGTCGCGCGCAATATCCCACCGCTGGTGTTTGGGCCATTCGCTGGCAGTATCGTGGATCGCTGGCCGCGCCGCCCCGTCCTGGTGGCCGCTAATCTGCTGCGTGCCAGCCTGCTTGGCTGCTTCTTGTTCGCAGCGGCGCACGGCATCGGCGGCCTCTGGGCTGGCTACCTCCTAGTCTTTGGTCTGATCATGGTTGAGGTTATGCATAAGCCGGCACTGCTTGCCACGCTCCCCGTCGTGGTGCCCGCTGCACGATTAGTATGGGCCAATAGTGTCCTCTTCACGACAACCCAGGTGGTGCTCACCATCGGGTACACCGCGGGTGGTTTCATCGCCGCTACCGCCGGGCCGCAGCTCCTCGCGTCGCTCAACCTTGGCTGCTTTCTCCTCGCCGCCGGAAGCGCAGGTCTGATCGGCGCCATCGCCAGCCCTGCGCGGTCGGGAGCGGATGTTCGCTTCTGGCGCAATGTGCTGGATGGCTTCACCTATCTCCGATCGCACCGGCTTGCGCGTGCGCTAATCACCGTCGAGTTTCTTGAGTCCTGGCCCCACGGTGTGTGGACATCGGCGCTGATGCTGTCCTTTACGGTGCATGCCCTGGGCGCTGGCGTCGATGCCTGGGGCTACCAAAGCGGGGCGTTCTTCGCCGGGCAGCTGATCGGCGCGGCCCTGGCGCTCTCGTTCGCACGCCACCTGGGAAGGCGCCCGGGGTGGATCATTATCGCCAACGGGTTTCTGATGAGCACGATGACCGTCGCCTACGCCGCCTCACCCTCGGTCATCGTCGCGGTACTCGTCTCGATGGCCTTTGGCCCACCGTTTGCCCTCCGCGATGTCGCCCAGGACTCCTTGCTCCAAACCCAGGTGTCGCCGGACATGCTCGGACGTGTGTACGCGCTCCGCGAAATGTTCGCACGCATGGCCTTTTTGGTCGGCGGGCTGCTCTTCTCACAGCTGGCCGACAGCATCGGCATTCGTGACATCTACGCGATTGCCGCGCTCTTGTATGGCCTGATCGCGCTCTATACGCTCTGGAGCACCGCCCTGCGGCACAGCCGACTGGAAACGATGCCCGTCCCGTAGCGCCCACCGCGAACGCATCCAGACGTCATACCAGCAGCGTGGCGTATCATTCGTTTTTGGACGCTCCCGATCCGCGCCGGTATCGCCACGGTTCCCCATTGAGAAACGCCAGTTCTTCGTGGCAACGGTACCGATCGGATGGTTCGTGAGAGCGATTTGCCGATCGAGGCGAGCGCGCACGAGCTGCTCGCGCCATTGACCCGCGATGAGCAGCTCTGGATGATGATGCGGCCAGACGTTGCGGCGCAGGGCTCGACGGTCGAGCACGCGCCGCAGGAGCTTAAGGTGGCCCGCGTCGCGCTCGCTCCAGGTGAAACCCGTGTACTGCGCCGGGCGGTGTCGGCTGCCGACCTGGCCTAGTCCGATGTTGCGCGCGACCGGGTCGTCGCGCCGATCGTGTACGAGATCATCGTCGGACGGCATGCGTCCGATAAAGGCGTGCTGCGCGCCCGCTTTCAGGTGCGGGAGCGGCTGTAAACGGCGGGGTGTAGGGGCCTGTGCGCGTCCCACGCCGACGAGTGGCAGTGCTACCAACCACCTGCGCGCGGCAGCGCAACCAAACGTAACGAAAGGATACTGCTATGACGGCTCCAACCACCCGGCCCACGCGCCGGTTCCGCTCACGCGACTGGTTCGACGATCCAGAGCGCATCGACCAGACTGCCCTCTACCTCGAACGCTTCATGAACTATGGCATGACGCCGGAGGAGCTGCGCGCGGGCAGGCCGATCATTGGCATTGCCCAGACCGGCAGCGACCTGAATCCCTGCAACCGCATCCATCTCGATCTTGCGCGCCGGGTGCGCGATGGTATTCGGGACGCCGGCGGGATTCCTATGGAGTTCCCCGTCCACCCGATCTTCGAGGAGTGCCGCCGTCCTACCGCCGCGCTGGACCGCAACCTGGCCTACCTGGGCCTGGTCGAGATCCTCTACGGCTATCCGATCGACGCAGTGGTGCTGACCACCGGCTGCGATAAGACCACCCCATCCGCGATCATGGCCGCGTCGACCGTCGATATCCCGGCGATCGTCCTTTCGGGCGGGCCGATGCTCGATGGCTGGTTTGAGGGCGAGCTCGTAGGCTCCGGCACCATCATCTGGAAAAGCCGTCGTCGGCTGGCGGCGGGGCTGATCGACGAGGCGGAGTTTTTCGATGCCACGCTGGCGTCCGCGACCTCGGCAGGTCACTGCAATACCATGGGCACCGCCTCCACGATGAATGCGGTGGCCGAGGCGATGGGCCTGTCGCTGCCCGGGTGCGCGGCGATCCCCGCGCCGTATGGTGAGCGCGCCCAGATGGCCTACGCGACCGGGCGGCGCATCGTCGAGCTGGCCTACGCGGACCTGCGGCCCTCGCAGATTCTCACCCGCGAGGCTTTCCTCAACGCGATCGTGACCATCGCCGCGATCGGCGGCTCAACCAATGCGCAGCCCCACCTGATGGCTATGGCGCGCCACGCGGGCGTGGCGCTCACCCCACAGGACTGGTCGCATGGCTACGACATCCCCCTGCTGGTCAACATGCAGCCCGCAGGCAAGTATCTGGGTGAGCGCTTCCATCGGGCGGGCGGCGTGCCCGCGGTGCTCTGGGAGCTGATGCAGGCCGGGAAGCTCAGCGGCGATGTCCTGACCGTCACTGGCCGGACGCTGGCCGAGAATGTTGCCGGGCGTGCGAGCACGGACCGCGAGGTGATCACGCCCTACGACGCGCCGCTGAAGCCGCAGGCCGGATTTCTGGTCCTCACCGGCAACCTCTTCGAGTTCGCGATTATGAAGACGAGCGTGATCTCCGAGGAGTTTCGGCGCCGCTACCTGCGCGAGCCTGGGCGCGAGGGTGTGTTTGATGGACGCGCGGTGGTCTTCGACGGCGCTGAGGACTACCATGCCCGCATCAACGACCCGGCGCTGGCGATCGACGAGCACAGCATCCTGGTGATCCGTGGGACGGGGCCGGTCGGCTGGCCGGGCGGGGCGGAGGTGGTCAACATGCAGCCGCCGGACGCGCTGCTTCAGCGGGGGATCACGACCCTGCCCACGATCGGTGATGGACGACAGTCGGGAACGTCCGACAGCCCATCGATCCTCAACGCCGCACCTGAGAGCGCGGTGGGCGGTGGCCTGGCCTGGCTCCGCACCGGCGACACCATCCGCATCGACCTCAATGCCGGGCGCTGCGATATGCTCGTGTCGGAGGCGGAAATTGAGCGCCGCAAACAGGACGGCATCCCGACCGTGCCGGCCAGCGCCACGCCCTGGCAGGAGATGTATCGCGCCGGAGTGGGCCAGATGGACAGCGGGGCCGTCCTGGAGGTCGCGGTGAAGTATCGTGGTGTTGCCGCAAAGCCGCCGCGTCATAATCACTGAGGGGTAGCAGCCAGCGGGTCTGGTTAGCCGACATTGTGCGCGGTACCGGCGTCTCGGCCCGCTGGCTGCAATACTGCGTCAACCAGAAATATGAGCACCAACCACGTCGCGCCGATGTTCCGGTCAAAAAAAGGCCGCTGACCATCCCATGTGATGCACTCCGGTCGTTTGTCGGCAAGAAACCCAGCCAGCACTCGGTCTGGCTGGCGTTGGATGTCGAAACGCGGCTGATTGCTGGCTGCTATGTGGGGCAGCGCGATGAACAGGGTGGCTGGGCGTGGCAATCGCCCCGCCTTGGTCGCTTAACCACTACGCTACATGACTACTCCTGAAGGATGCGGCTTGCACCTCTACCAGAAGGTGTGCCGCGCCGCGTGACAGCCGACCCGCCAGATGCAGCTCTACCGCCCGTGGCCTGGTAATCGACCCCGTACACACCGCTATGATACAATCAGCGGTGGATATACGAATCGCCTCCTTGAGGTGTGGTCAGCGACCGGCAAGCGTACCGATTCGTAGGTCCGCGTCACGAATCCCCAGCGCTATTGGCTAGATAGAACTTCCAAGGAGGCAACATGGGCACGATTGACCAGTCGCGGGTAACGAGCGGATTTGACGTTGAAGCCCTCCTGGGTGCGCCGTACCTGCGGATGGTGCTGCAAACGGCCTACGATGCCGGCGTGATTCCCGCAGCTGCCGTATTCGGGGGCACCAGGCTTGAGCTTGCCATGCTGAATGCTGGACGCACGTATGAGCCGGGGCCAGACGCGAACGGTAATCTTCCGCCCACGCATCCCGATGCGTTCGAGACGGACATCCTGTTCAACCACCCGCTGGGAGCGAATCTGCGGGTGAGAGCCCAGGTTCAGCCAGAGAACAATCTCCCCTTCTTCTTCGACCTGTTTGTTCGGCTCGATCTAGAAAAAACACACGAGGAAGGAAGCATCTCCAGCGCGGGGCTCACCATTACGGTCGTCGACATCGAGTCGCCGGCGCTCGTAATCCTGGCCGAGCCTCCCTTCAACATGCCGAAATCAGAGGTGCTTGCAAAAGTCAAGGCGTTCGTCGATCGCAAGCTCGACATCGGCGGGACGAGCAAGTTCAAAAAAGTCGAAGACATCGCGATCAGGTGGCATGAAGGCGATGACGAGCACGCCCCCGCCCTGGGCATCTACATCAATATCCGCATGCGTAACGGCGATGAAGAGGACCAATTCCTTCCTCCGCGCGGTGATCTTGACCAGGCAGCCAACTTCCTGCCTGCCGATGAGGACATCGCCTTCGCGTCTCGCCCAGGACTGTACGGCGACATGAGCAAGGACGTGTTCTCAAGGACCGCCATCAAGGACAGGTTCGGAAACATCGAGCATGCCCTGCGCTACAACATCCTGAATCCGAATAGCACCCGCATCGGTACGATCGACAGCATCCGCGTCGGGCAAATCGTCACGCTCCCATCGCCCTCAGTGCCTCCTATGGGGTTAAACGGTCTGCGAATCGCCCTGGAAGGGGAGTATGTGGACCCGATCGACCTCACTAACACTGATGTCACGTTCACCATCGATATTAAGCCGTCGATTGATAGCGATGGCTTCCTGGTCTGGAGCACCGATTTAGATGTCGATGTCGACGCCCTGTTCGAGTTCATCACGTTCTGGGCCGTGACGCTTACGTTTATCCTCTTTGGCCCGATTGGCGCAGGCATCTTTCTCGGCGTGGTGCTCGTCGCCGAAGTGGGCGCGGGCATCTTCTTCGGCGAGTACTTCGAGGCCAGGGCTGCCAAGAAAGCGGATGCCACGCTCTCCGACGTGATTCCTGATCGGCTGACGATCAAAACGCGGCGCTGGGACCCGTTCTACGCGACGCTTCATCAGGTCGTCACCAAGCCGAGCCAGGCGCAGTTTAATGCGAAAGGGTTTATGCTCTGCGGCAAGGCTGTCGTCGGACGGGCGTTGGTGCCGCCCGTCGATACCGTGATTCGCGATGAGATCCGAGACGCGGACGGCACCATCACGGCTCTGCGGTATCGGCTCGCAGACTTCGAGAAGATCCAGGAAGATACTGCGCTCCAAGCGGTCGGCACGCATCGCCGCGCATTTACTCCTGCCGATCCTGCCGAGCCGGACCTGTTTGCGCTGACGCTCGATCAAATCCAGGCGCGCATGGACGATCCCGATGGCCCGCTCGTGATCACGGACATCCCCTACTTCCCGGCGTATGCCTACGTACGGGACAACCAGATCGACCAACTGCTCTGCCTCTCTGGCGCGGAGCTTCAAGATGTGCGCGATCGGCTCCGAGACGAGAAAGCGAACGAGCTGTTCGCGGAGGTGGTCGCAAACGAAGGCGACGCGATTCGGCAGCAGGTCGTCGACGATTTATCCGCCGGAGGCGGCACGCCCACACCCGAAGCGATCGAAGCAGAGTTTCAGGTGCGCGTCCGCAAGAAGGTCAAAGCGCTGATGAGCGAGTACGAGTCGCCCACACCCATTGAAATGGCGCATGCCGGGATCCTGGCGCCGCTTCTGAGATTCGACGCCGCCCCCGAAGAGCTGTTAATGCTCCAGCAGAAGCGGATCATAGCGGTTGACAGCGCGCTGGCGTCGATCGAGCCGCGAGCGATGCAGAAGTACCTGCGCGACAAAGCGCGCTCCGGCGAAGAGCACGCAAAGGATAACCTGCTCGAGCGCCCACGCTACCGGCCAGGGCCGGACGGGCCTCAATTTCCGTAGCCTCATGGGGCCGGGCGGAGCGCCGCTCTCACGAGGCGCGTCCATCGTCGCCCGCGCTGCCGACTGGCTATCAGGGAGGGGAAGGGTGGCCGGGGGTGGCGACGGCATACACAACTTGCACGCAGCGTCGGCCACCTCCCAGGCGCATCAGGTGTGCCCGATGGCGCTGCCTATGCTTCGCTCGCGTGGACGTCCGCCACGGCCTCCGTCAGCGGGGAGAGTCGCCACGACATGCGCCAGCCGCGCTGCACCGTCGTGAGCACCTGGAGCACACCATAGGCGAAGAGCGCCCCGGCTGCCAGCACCAGGAAGCCCAGGCTGAACGAATCGCTGATGTGCTTGGCGCTGCCAAGGATCGTCGGCAGCAAAAAGCCACCGATCCCGCCGACGGCTCCAATCACGCCGGTCGTGATGCCGATCTGCCGGGCGAAGCGCTGCGGCGCAAGCTGGAAGATCGCGCCGTTGCCCATTCCGAGGCAGGCCATGCCGATGACCAGCAGCAGCAGCATTAGCGGAAGCGACGGAAGCTGCGCGCCGAGCAGGTAGGTGCCAAAAATGCCGATCAGCACCCATGACAGCATCCGCGTACCGCCGACCCGATCCGCGAGATAGCCGCCGAGCGGACGGATCAGGCTGCCGACGAAGGTTGCCAGTGCCGTGACGTATCCGGCTGTCAGCGCATCGACGTTGTATTGATCGCGGAAGAAGATCGGCAGGAAGCTGCTCAGCCCGACATACCCGCCGAAGGTCACGCTGTAAAACAGGCAGAACCACCACAGGTCACGGTGCTTGAGCGCCGCGAGATACCGCCGGACCGGCTGGCCGGTCGCCGGGCTGGGACGATCCTTCGCCATCCAGGTGAAGGCGATCAGCACCAGCGCCAGGGGAATCATCGCCAGGCCAAGGACATTGTGCCAGCCGACGATCGTCGCCAGGTACGGCGCGGCAAGATTGGTGACGACCGTCCCGCTGTTGCCTGCGGCGGCAATCCCCAGGACGATGCCCTGACGCTGCGGCGGATACCAGCGGCTCGCCAGGGGCAGGGCCACGGCAAACGACGCGCCAGCCGTTCCCAGCAGCAGGCCCGTGATCACCACGCTTGGCAGGCTGGTCCCCGCAAGCCAGCCCACGCTCAGTGGCAGGAACAGAAACGCCAGCATCGCGACGCCGACACGCTTGCCGCCGATACGATCGCTCAGCAGCCCAAGCGGCACGCGCAGGAGCGAGCCGCTGAGGATCGGGATCGCGACGATGATCCCTTTTTCCGCCGGACTCAGCGCTAAGCTTTCGGCAATCGAGATGCCGAGCGCGCCCAACAAGACCCACAGCATAAAGCTCAGGTCGAAGTGCAGGAAGCTCGCGATCAACGTCGGCAGATGGCCTGGTGGCTCATCGGTGATCGGTGTAGTGACAGGTTCCATAGTGTTGCTCCTTCATCCCCATGATTGGTCATCCGGTCGGATATGCGTCGAGCGGCCGATCGGTCTGCGGATCGGCGTTCGATGCCGGACGTAGCCGCAGCGCTAGGCGCTCTGTTCGAGCACGTCCGGCGCTCGACGACGGCCATGCTCGATCTCATGCGTGATATAGGCGGCCAGCGCGGCGATCATCTGCCCCATTTTGGGGTGTTCGGGCACCACGCGGGGCGCGATCCCGGCCTGACGCAGCGCCGCAGCGCACGTCGGCCCCACCGCAGCAACGATCGTTTTGTCATGCAGCGCGTCGATCAGCGCATTGGCATTCCCCATCTCAGCCGCGACCTGCAACAGATGGCGCAGTTGCACCTGGCTGGTAAAGGCGATTGCATCGATGCGGCTGCCGATCAGCGCGTCGATCAGGTCGCGCAGCGGCGTTTGCACCTCCGGAAGCTGCCACTCATACAGGCACAGCTCGGTCAGATGCGCGCCGCGGGCCTCCATTGCCTGGGCGAGCGGCGCGTTGCGCTCGCCGTAATGCAGCAGCGCGATGCCGGTCCCGCTCAGCGGCAGCGGCTCCAGCGCCGCCAGCAGCTCCGTCGTGGTGTAGGGTGCCGTCGCCGTGATCGAGGCGCGCAGGCCGTGGCGCTTGAGCGCCGCCACGGGCTTGGGGCCGCGACAGACCAGCGTGATCTGCGCCAGGCTGTGGATGAGCTCGGCGTAGCGCCCGATCTGTGCGGCCTCCTGCATCAGCGTCTCCACGCCGACGCCCGTCGCGCAGATCAGCATGGTGTAGGTGCCAGCGCTGACACCGTCGATCAGCCGACTCACCTCGGCGGTACAGGATCGCCCTGACTCCCGCACCGCCGGTACGCACAGCGGCTCGCCGCCGTGCCGCAGGACAAGGCTGGCAAGCTCGCTGCTCATGCGCGCTTCGAGCAGCGCGACTACCGCTCCCTGTAAGCTGGTCATCGTTCCTCCTTGTGTGGCGCACGTACGCCGTGAAGCCCGGCCCTATCGCTCGCCGCGACCCGTACCCGCTCCCGCTGCGGCGCGAGCGTCGGTAGTTCTGCAACCGGCAGAAGCTGAACCGAGCAGGCCTTCAGCTCCGGCTGCTTGCTGCGGGGATCGATCGCCGGATTCGTCAGCCGGTTGGGATTGGCGTCCTCCCAGTGGATCGGCATGAAGAGCGTGCCCGGCGCGATCTGATCGCTGATGCGGAGGATGCTCGTACAGTCGCCGCGCCGCCCGACCAGCGTCACGCGATCGCCATCGCCGAGGCCGAGCGCGAGCGCATCCACCGGGTGGATCTCCACGTAGCTGTGCGCTGCCTTGTGGTTAAGCTTCGGCACCTGGCTGGTGCGGGTGCGCGTATGCCACTGCTCCAGCACGCGACCGGTCGTGAGCCAGAAGGGATGCTCGATGTCGGGCTGCTCGGCGGGCGGCACAAAGCTGGCAGGATGAAAGCGCGCCCGTCCGCTCGGCGTCGCGAAGCGGCCATCGCCGTACAGCCGGGGCGTCCCCGGATGATCGTCGTCGGGGCACGGCCACTGGAGCGGACCCGCGCGCAGCCGCGCATGGCTGACGCCACGCAGGTCGAGCGGCGAGTCGCCGTGGGCGATCTGCCGGAACTCGTCAAAGATCGCGGCGGCATCCGGGTAGGCAAGCCGATCGCCGTAGCCCAGGCGATGTGCCACGGCCTGCACGAGCTGCCAGTCGGGACGCGCCTCGCCAGGCGGGTCGATCGCTTTGTTCAGCAGCGTCACATGCCGATCCGACGCGGTAAACGTGCCGTCTTGCTCGGCCCACTGCGCCGCCGGCAGGACAATATCGGCGTAGCGCAGCGTCGCGCTCGTGGCATAGGCCTCCTGCACGATCACCAGATCCGCACGACTCAGCGCCCGCTCGACCATCGCGCTATGCGGCAGCGACGCCAGGGGATTGGTGCCGATGATCCAGATGGCCTTGATCGTCCCGTCGGCGAGGCGCTGGAACATCTCGATCGCGGGCGGTCCCGGCTGTGGATCGATCGCGCCGGGCGGCAGATCCCAGAACGCTTCGATCTCGGCGCGATGCTGCGGATTCGCGATCTGCCGGTAGCCAGGCAGCTGATGCGCGAGGTAGCCCGTCTCACGGCCACCCATCGCATTCGGCTGGCCCGTGAGCGAAAACGGGCCGCTGCCGGGCAGGCCGATCTTGCCCGTGGCGAGGTGGAGATTGATGATGCCCGTGACCTTGGCGACGCCGTTGCGGCTCTGGTTGACGCCCATGCTCCACAGGCTCAGCGTCCGCTCGCTCTGGGCAAAGAGCGCTGCCGCGTACTCGATCTGCTCGGCTTGCAAGCCGGTTGCCTGCGCCGTCGCCTCAGGCGTCCAATCCTGCGCTGCGGCGACGACCGCCTCCCAGCCCTCGGTATGCTGCCCGATGAAGTCCGGATCGTATGCGCCATCGCGGATCAGGATGTGCAGCAGCCCATTCAGCAGGGCGGTATCGCCGCCGGGCTGGATCGGCAGGTGCAGATCGGCATACCTGGCCGTCGCGGTACAGCGGGGATCGACCACCACGAGCTTCGCGCCGTGCTGCCGGACCTGCTTCTCGACGCGGCGGTAGACGATCGGATGGCACTCGGCGGTGTTGCTGCCCCAGATGAAGAACGCATCTGCCGCCTCGATGTCGGCATACGAGCAGGGCGGGCCGTCGCTGCCGAACGCCAGCGTGTATCCGGCGACAGCGCTCGCCATGCATAGCCGCGAGTTGGCATCGATCGTGTTGGTGCCGAGCAGCCCCTTACAGAACTTGTTGATCAGGTAGGTCGTCTCGGTGGTGAGCTGGCCCGACACGTAGAAGGCGACGGCGCTCGGCCCGTGCTCCGCCAGCATCCGGCGCAGCCCGTCTGCCGCAGCATCCAGGGCGTGATCGAGCGGGAGCGGCGCGAGATCGTCCCACCGCGCCGGACGATGCAGCGCCTGCAGCAGGCGATTGGGCGTGTCGAGCACCTGATCCAGGGTCGCGCCCTTGATGCAGAGCTTGCCCGCGTTCGCCGGATGGCGCGGATCGCCCTGCACGCGCACGATCTGCCGATCGCGGACGGTAAGCTGAATGCCGCAGCCCACGCCGCAGTAGGGACATTGCGAGCGCACCAGCGTTTCGGTTGCTTCGGTCATAGCCTCACACCTCGGCGACCAGCGCCAGCTCATCCGGTTCCATCTGTGCCAGCTCCTCGGCGATGCGCCGGGCCACCTGATCGGCGGGAACCTTGCGCTCGTGCAGCTCGGCCAGGCGATCGTGACCACCGCCGACGAAGAGATCGAAGCCGTCGACGATCGTGCCGTCTTCCTGGCGGATGCGCTGCGCCTGCAAGCCGATCTGCCCGATGTGATGCTGTCCGCACGCATGGACGCAGCCTGAAACCTTGATGTCGATACGCTCGCGGCCAGGGCAGAGCGCCGCCAGCTCTTGCGCGATCTGGAGCGCCAGGCCCTTGGTATCGTTGAGCGCGAAATGGCAAAAGTCCTTGCCGGTGCAGCTCGACAGGCCGCGCAGCGCGCCGGGCGGATCGACCAGCCAGGCGGTCAGCAGCGGCTCTTGCAGCAGACGCTCCAGGATCGACTCATGCACATGGGGGATGATCACGTTCTGATCGGCGGTGAGCCGGACCTCGCCGGTGCCGTACATCTCGGCAAGATCGGCCAGCTCGTCGATCTGCTCGGCGTTGGTACGGCCCACCGGCACCAGCAATCCCACGGCGAAGAAGCCGGGGTCGCGCTGTGGCTGCACGCCGATATGATCGCCGTTGTGCTCGATCAGCAGCGACTCGCCCGCAGGCTCGAACGGCTGCCCAAACGCACGCCCGACCTCGGCGAGGAAGCGCTCCTTGCCCCACTCGTGGATCAGCCACTTGAGCCGCGCCTCGGTTCGCTTTTCGCGGCTGCCGTGATCGCGGAACACGCTCAGCACGGCGCGGCAGAACGGCAGCGCCTGTTCGGGACGCAGAAACACATCGATGGGCTGGCCGAGCTGCGGCCAGGTGCCGCCGAGCGCGCCGCCCAGACTGATGTTGAAGCCGCGCACCTCAAAGCCGCTGCGGTGCGTGACCGCAGGCGTCAGGCCGATGTCGTTGGAGCGGCTGTGCGCACAGTCGTGGCGGCAACCGCTGATCGACATGTTGAACTTGCGCGGAAGATTGCTGAACTCGCGTCCCAGCAGCGCGAGCGAGACGGCGCGGGCGATCGGCGCGGCGTCGAAGACCTCAGCCTCATGCAGCCCCGCCAGCGGACAGCCCATCACGTTGCGGTAGTTATCCAGGCCCGTCTGCTGCGCGCTGATGCCAGCCTGGTGCAGCCGCTCAAAGATCTCCGGCACATGCTCGATCTCGATCCAGCGGAGCTGCACGTTCTGGCGCGTCGTCAGATCGATGCTGCCGCGTCCAACATCGCGGGCGATACCGGCCAGGGTCCGTAGCTGCGCGCTGGAGACGATGCCGTTTGGCAGGCGAAGGCGCATCATAAAGTAGCCGGGCGTCTGCTTGCGATGGAACAGGCCGTACCACTTCATGCGCTCCAGATCGTCTGCCGGAATCGCGGCGAAGCCTTCGCGGGCATAGCGGTAGATGTCGGGCAAGACCGCGAGGCCGTCTTTGGCCGCCTTTATCTGTTCGATCGGTGTCTGACTCATCACGGGTTCCTCCTCCAGGTCATGTCTATTCGTCCGCTTCTTCGCCAACCTGTCCATGCATTGCCGCGCGAAGCTGGCGCGGGCTGCACTGGTACACCTGGCGAAATGCAGTGCTGAAATGGGTCTGGCTGACATAGCCAAGCCGTGCCGCGATCGTCGCGATCGGCAGGTTGGTTTCGGACAGCAGCGCGTTGGCCTCGCTGAGCCGCATAATGTTGAGATAGCGTCGCGGTGTGAGGCCGGTGCAGGTGACAAAATCGCGTTGAAGCTGGCGCGGACTCACGTTGAGCGCGGACGCCAGCTCGATCAGGCTCGGCGGCTGCGACAGGTCGCGCGCCAGGTACGCCTGGGCCGCCTCGACCCGTCGGCGCTGCTCAGGCGGTGCGGCGTGCGGGTGCCGGTCGAAGTGGAGGCCGCCGAGCAGATGCAGCAGCAGGGCGGCGTGCTGCTGCATCGCGTATGCCGACGGTCGGAGCGCCTCGTTGAGCGCCAGCAGATCGCGGATGACGAGCAGCACTTGCGGCGGCGCGACGCCAAGCGCCACGACCGGGCGGCGCATCATCAGCGTCTCGTGGCGCTGCGCGAAGCCGGGCTGCATCGAGAGCCAGCGCCGCCAGCCCCGGTCGCTCCATCGCACCACGAGGTGGTCGGCGCTCGTGCCAGGCAGCGCGCGCAGCCGCACGGGATGATCAAGTGGGCTCTGCCAGAGGATCGAGCTGGGCGCAAGCGTGTACACCTGGGCGTCATGCTCGACATAACGTGTCCCGCCGAGCATGATCCGAAATGCCCAGCCTGACCAGCGCTCGTACGTCGGCAGCGCGGTGGTGTGGTCGAAGCGTCGCACCCGCTCGACGGCCAGGCCGTTCGCGTGCGTCAGCGTCTCGACGACGACCTGATGCTCGATGTTGTGAAAACGCGCCACGCTCATCGCTCCGCTAGACTTCGAGAAAGCCGATGTCGAGGATCAACAGGCCTGATCCCTCACCGGCTGCGCAGATCTCGATCCGCGTGCCAGCGGGCAGGTCCTCGACGATTGCCAGCGATACGTGGACGGTGCTATCGGCGGCGATCGGAAAGTAGCGCATCGGCTGGCCGTCGCGCAGCACGGCGACATTGACCATGCCGCTGACGGTGCTGCCGCCCCGAAAATAGAACATGCCCGATGTCTTGCCGGTCGGCACCGTGTAGCGCAGATCGAGCGCCTGCGGCACGCGCAGCCCGCGCCCTTCAAACGTGACGATCGCTTGAAGCAGCCGTGGGACGCCCTCGCTGACAAATACTCCCATCACAAACCTCCTCTGATGTCGTGCCCATAGCAGCGGCGCGGAACCGACGCGGAGCGCTGACATCATGCAGCGGCGCGTCTGGCGCGCAGCGATCAGTGCGGCAGTGCGTAGTACCGACGATGTGGAGCAGCAGCGGTGCGTTCGGCTGTCATAGCAGAGGCTGTCGTAGCAGAAGCTGTCGTAGCAGGCTGGTTCCGATGATTGACGAAAGCGCACGGATGCGTCATGCATCCGCAAGGGGAAGTGATGGCGTCTCGCGCGAGGCAGTGCCGAGGATCGTCCATCAGGGGTCCGTCAACGAGTTGTGGGAGTAGCCTACGGCGTCGACGGCTGGTTGGCAATAGCCAGACGATATAAATGTACCCGCTTCTGATTTGTACGATCTGCACAAGTTCACGGGCAGCGCGTCGCTGTCGGCGCAGGGCCGGAATCAAGCGACTTGCGAAAAAACGACATGGCGCATCCGAGGCGTCGGGCCTCATGGCTCGCCTGTCTACGGCATCAGAATGCCGTGGATGCGCTTCCGTGACGGCACGCCGGTTTCGGGGAGCGGCGTGGCCGAGCCAATCCACGGCGTGCGAGGACGCCTATACTTCTTTCCGGCATCAGCCTGTCACGCCGGACGACATCTGCGCACGCGGAAGGGGAAGATGCGCGCGGGATGGTGGTTTCACGGCTCGCGTCGGCGGACACGAGGGGCGGAGGCGGTTTGGGTGCGAAGAGGCAGCGTACCCGAATCACGGCCACGACCCGTTGCCTGGCAGCCTATGAGATGAGAGCGAGAATCCGAAAGAAGCTTGAGCGAGCACACGCGGTCATAGCTTGTCATAATACGCACGGCGAGAGCACGCGGTCGTGCGGCTGTGCCCGGAGGACCGACGCCACAGGCGTCATGACCGCAGCCCGATCTCACCGTTAACATCAGCGAGATCGGGCTGTCCACAGCCAGCACACGGAGCCGTGGCTTGAGCGCGACGGTTCCGTCTGTCGACAGCGCTGCCGCCGCGCTCCCTGGCTCACTGCGCGTCCGCCGACGGTGCGCGGCTGGCCTCGTCCGGCGCGGGTGGCGCGACATCGAGCGCCAAGCAGTAAAAGCTCAGCTCGTCGACGTCCTGCTCGATGAGCGCCGTCAGCGAGGTGCCGCCGCCGTGCCCTGTGTCTCGGAGCGGCAGCAGGAGATAGGGTCCGCCCTGCTTGGCGTCGGCCTGGAGCCTGGCAACCATCTTGAGCGGATCGTAGGGCGGCGCGACGCGGTCGTTCAACGCCGACACGAACATCATCACGGGATAGCGGCGATCGGCTCGCACGTTGTGATACGGCGAGTAGTCGGCGAGATACCTGCCCTCGACGGGATCGTCGGGCGAGCCGTATTCGACGATCGCCGAGCTCATGTGGCCGAATCGTGGAAAGCGCAGCATATCGAGGGTGGGCGCGCGGCACAACACGGCTCCGAAGGCTTCGGGCGCTTGCATGGCGGTGACGGCGACAAGCAGACCGCCGTTGCTGTTGCCGCGCGAGGCGAGCCTGGAGGCCGTTGTGTAGCCCGCCGCGACGAGCCAGCGCGCTGCGGCGATATAATCGTCGAAGGCGTTCTGCCGCCGTGTGGCGCGTGCCGCCTCGTGCCAGGCGCGACCGTATTCGCCGCCGCCGCGCACGTTGGCGAAGGCCAGTACGCCGCCGAGCTTCAGCCAGGCGGCGTTGAGCGCCGAAAAGCGCGGCTCAACGGAGATGTTGAAGCCTCCATAGCCGCTCAGACGCACGGGCTGGCACCCGTCGCGCGGCAGGTCGTTGCGGTGGATGATGAACATTGATACGGGCGTCCCGTCGAGCGACTCGTACCAGACCTGGCTCGTCACGTACGCGGCTGGGTCGATCCCAACGTCAGGCACGTCGTATGGTGAGAGGCGATTCGCGGCGTAGTCATACCGATACACGGAGCGTGGCTGCACGTACGACTCGAAGCTCACCCACACGTCATCGCCGCCCCAGGCGCCGCTAACGCCGCTGATGATGCCTGATCCATCGTTGCGATTCACTGAGCCGAGCATCGGCAGCTCAAGGTCGCGGAGATAGACGCCGTCCTCGGCGTGGATGCGCACACGGTGCGCCGCCGCATGTGAGTAGACCGCGTAGAGCCGCCCGCCGACGCCGACAACTGTCTGAAGCGTGTCCGCGCTTTCGGGAATGAGCGTCCGCCACTCCGTCGGTGCCGCGAGCGACGCGACGCAGGCACGGCCACGCGGCGCGTCAAGGTCGGTATGGATGAGCAGCGACTCGCCGATCACCTGCACCTGATTGATCGAGCGCATCGCGGGAGCCACGGGCACCAGCGTGTCGTCGGCGAGGCGCAGCAGATAGACGACGTTGGCGTGTACGAAGTCCCACATGTACAGCACGGCGAAGCGTCCGCACTCGCTGATGCTGACGGAGCACCAGTACTCCTTCACACGGTCGTCGCCGAAGATCCGGCGAGCTGGCGCGTCCGAACCGAGCCGGTGCTCGTAGATCGCGTTCCAGTGGGCCTCGTCGCCCGGAGGCACCTCGCCGGGATCGGGACACGCCGCATAGAAAAACCCCGATGCGTCGGGCCGCCACGTCAGCGACGTGTGGCTCGTACCGCGTGGCCGGTCGCGCAGCAGCCGCCCCGTCTCGACATCGAGCACCTGAATCACCGCGTCGTGGGTGCTGCCGACGGACTTCCCGAACGCGACCAGCGCGCCGTCGGGAGACGGCACGGCGAACACCAGCGCCTTGTCGCTCGCCCAGGTGTTGGGGTCGAGCACCGTCTCAAGCGGTGCCGCAGGGGCGCGCCGCAGCATGAGCTTCAGCTTCTCGTCGCTGGCATCCGCCTGCCAGAGGAACTCGCGTCCGTGCGGCCCGCTGCGGATCGGCGGCGACAGCCGCGCCTGACGCGCCGAGCGAGCGACCGCTGCCCGCAGCCAGTCGCGTCCCGGCACCGTGCGTAGCACAGCGTGCGTGACGGCTTCCTGCGCGGCGATCCATGCCTGCGTTTCTGCGTCGTCGAGCCGCTCCAGCCAGGCGTACGGATCGTCGAACCGCCGACCGTGCAGCGTATAGCCGCTCTCCGGATCGCGTCGCGTCGCGGGCATGTCCAGGTTCAGCTTCTTCATACAACATCGGCGGTGGAAATCCCAGCCCCATGCGGTAGCGGGCGCCCTCCGGGCGAAGCCGCCGCCTCCTTCCTGAGTGGAACCGTACCCATCGGATGGAGGCGTGCGTTGTGGTCAGGATGCACGCCTTCATCGTCATGGGCGGATCGTCGCGAGTGTTGGACTATCATACCAAACATCGACCTGGCAGGTGTGGGAGAGAAGCTCAGCGACCAGACTTCAGCCCCGGCACGTGCAATGGATCGCCAGCGCGCTTATATGCCAGCCCTGCGGCGTTGGCGTTGGTCGATGAAGCTACGTGTGCCGAAACCCGCGAGCTCGGTCCAGAGGAAGACGGATCGCCAGCGTTGCCGGTCTGATCGCTGCGCGTGATGAACGACGACAGCCCGCGGCCTACGATATGCTGATCTCGTTAACGACGAGGAGGTGCAGAGATGGTAACGCTCACGCTGACCCCAGAAGAAGCAGCGCAGCTCCGCCTGGTGCTCACCACGTATCTCACGGATCTCCGGAGCGAGATTCGTGCGACCGATACGCGCAGCTTTCGGGCACAGCTTCAGGAGCGCGAGGTCTTGATCGGGAAGCTGCTGCACGAGCTGTCGGCGACGGCAGAAGAGGCAACGGCTTAAGGCGGGTGAAGCCCGGCGGCGCATGGCCCTACTCCCACACGTGCGGCGCGGACGCCGGGCGACGGCGCCTGTACAGGCTCGTTGGTACACACGCGGCTGGATTGATGGTGTCTCGCTGTGCTAGAATGTAGCTGCGCACATCAGGTGCCTTGCCGTGGTCCTGTTCCGTCTCACCGGTGCATGTGAGGAGATCGCGCATGAAGCCGTCGGCATTCGAGTATTACGCACCAGCAAATCTCCAAGAATCGCTTGCGCTGGTTAGAGAATATGGGTCGGAGGCCAGGCTTATGGCAGGCGGGCAAAGCCTGATGC
Source organism: Herpetosiphonaceae bacterium (assembly GCA_036374795.1). NCBI lineage: Bacteria > Bacillati > Chloroflexota > Chloroflexia > Herpetosiphonales > Herpetosiphonaceae > Herpetosiphonaceae bacterium. The sequence continues at coordinate 10,231 of DASUTC010000041.1, read as the reverse complement.
CGCTGATGAATGCCCGCCTGGTACGCCCCACGGTGATCATCGATCTGAACCACGTCACGGAGCTGGCCTACATCCAGGCCGCCCAGCAGAGCCTTCGCATCGGCGCTATGACCCGCCAGCGAAGCGCAGAGCAGAGTCCGGCTGTCCGCGAACATTTGCCCCTGCTCGCGGAAACGTTGTCCTGGGTTGGACATATTCCGATTCGCAATCGTGGAACGATCGGCGGGAGCGTAGCACTTGGGCACCCGGCGGCAGAGCTTCCAGCCCTGGCGAAGGTCGTCGACGCGCAGTTCGTTGTCATGGGAGCGGATGGTCGCACGCGCCAGCTCGATCCCGATGCATTTTTCGTCGCCGCGTGTACCACTGCGCTTCAACCCACGGACATCTTGACCGAAATTCGCCTGCCGTATCTCCCAGATCAGACGGGCTGGTCGGTTCAAGAGGTCGCACCTCGGCAGCACGATCTGGCGCTCGTTGGGGTGATTGCCGTAGTGACGTTGGATGCGTCCGGCTGCTGCTCGGATGTGCGGCTGGGACTCTTTGGTGTCGGAGATACCGCCGTACGAGCGACGCAGATCGAGCAGCGATTGATCGATCTGCGACCGGATGCACAGACGATTCGCGCAGCCGTGGCGGATCTTCCGTCCCTGCTTGACCCGCCGAGCGATATGCATGCCTCGGCGGCCTACCGGCGAGAGGTTGCGGCGGTGCTGGCTGGTCGTGCGCTCACCGAGGCAGCGCAGCGAGCGCGTCGCGGCTCCGGGATGCCTCCTCGTCCCTGACACCAGCGCCGGACAACGGATTCAACGGTAGACTGATACGGAGCATCGAGATGACGACAGCCGGGCAATCCGATCCCCGCTTCATTGGCCGCCGCGTCCAGCGCGTCGAAGACCCACGCTTTTTGCTTGGGCGGGGGCAGTACATTGCCGACATCAAGCTGCCGCGCATGGCGCATGTGGCGTTCTTACGCAGCCCCCACGCCCACGCGCGTCTCACGCGGATTGATACCACGCGGGCACGAGCCCTGCCCGGCGTCTTTGGCGTGTACACCGGCGAGATGCTCGTCGGTAAGCTGGCCCGGCCGATGATGATCGTCGGCAACCCGCCGGTGACAAAGACGACGCGGAGCTACCCGCTGGCTGTAGACAAAGTGCGCTTTGTCGGCGATCCGATCGCGGTTGTCGTCGCGAGCAGCCGCTACGTGGCCGAGGATGCGCTCGACCTGATCGAGGTCGATTACGAGCGGCTGCCCGTCGTGATCGACGCCGAACAGGCGATTGCGGCTGGTGCTCCCCTGGTCGACGAAGATCTCGGCGACAACATTCTCGCGCAGTACGCTCAAGAGATGGGCGATGTCGCCGGTGCCTTTGCGACCGCCGACACGATCGTGTCGGCGGTGTTTCGTCAGCATCGTCAAACGCATGTGCCCCTCGAAACACGCGGCGGCATTGCCGACTGGGATGTTGCCCGGCAGGCCATGCTGTATTATGCCTCGACCCAGGCGCCGCATAAGCTGCGCGATATGCTCGCCGCGCTGCTTGGCCTCCCGGCGCACAAGCTGCGCGTGATCACACCGGATGTCGGCGGCGGCTTCGGGCAAAAGTCGATCTTACAGCGTGAAGATGTGGTCTTGTGTCTCATCGCTCGCGAGCTTGGTCGTCCCGTGAAATGGATTGAAGACCGCATTGAAAATCTCAGCGCGGGCCACCACGCGCGCGAAGAGACGTGCTACATCGAGGCGGCGGTCAGGTCGGACGGTACGATCCTGGGCATGCGGTCGCGGCTCTTCACCGATGCCGGTGCCTACCCTGCCATTCCGCTGCCCGCCCAGATGTTCACGTATCTGGGCGCCAGCTATATCCCCGGTCACTGGAACATTGCGAGCTATGGCTTTGAAGCGTACACCGTCGCGACCAACAAATGCCCGGTTGGGCCGTTCCGCGCCCCGCCCAATATCTACAGCGTGGTCAGCGAGGGGATCATCGAGGTGATCGCCCACGAACTAGGGCTGGACTCGGTCGACGTGCGGCGCAAAAATATCGTTCGCCGTGAGGACCAGCCCTACATGACGACGATGGGCTTTCCGCTGATCTTCCTTTCGATCGACGAGGCCTTTGAAAAAGCCCTTGACCTGATCGATTACCCGCAGTTTCGCCACGAGCAGGCGCAGGCCCGCCAGCAGAGTCGGTATCTCGGCTTAGGCATCGCGACGTATATCGAGCCGGGCGCGTTCAGCAATCAGGTATACCACAGCATGGGGAGCGAGATCTCAGGCTGGGATAGCGCGACGGTGCGCGTCGAGCCAACCGGTCAGGTGACGGTGATGGTCGGCCTCTTAAACCACGGCCAGGGATTGGATACCACCCTGGCTCAGGTCGTCGCTGAAGAGCTGGGCGTTGATATGGCCGACGTGACGATCCTGTATGGAGATACCGCGCGCGATCCGTATGGCGCTGGGACACAATCCAGCCGCAGCGCCGTCGTCGGCAGCGGAGCGACATCGCACGCCAGCCGTACGATCCGCGAAAAGATCCTGCGCATCGCCGCTCATCTTCTGGAAGCGGCTCCTGAGGACATGGAGCTACGTGGTGGCGGGCGCGTCGGGGTGAAAGGCGTGCCCGATCGCGAGGTGACGCTGAAGGACATTGCGCATACGGCGCATTTCCACCTCGCCGGATTGCCGGAAGGAGAAACGCCAGGCCTGGAAACGATCGGTCGCTACGATCCACCCTTTGCATCGTTCTCCAACGCGACTCATGCCTGCGTGGTCGAGGTGGATGTTGCGACCGGGCAGGTACGCATCGACCGGTATGTCGTGGTCGAAGATTGTGGCACGATGCTCAACCCGATGGTCGTCGACGGGCAGATCCTGGGGGCGACCGTGCAGGGCATTGGCGGCGTCTTATACGAGCGCCTGGCGTATGATCATGATGGTCATCCGCTCGCGATGACGCTCGCCGATTATCTGCTTCCCACGGCAGCGGACGTGCCAGCGGTGCGCATCGAGCACATCGTGACTCCCTCGCCCCTGACGCCCTACGGGGTGAAGCCAATGGGCGAAGGCGGCGTGCTTGGGGCCGTGCCTGCTGTGATGAATGCGATTGCCGATGCGCTGGCTCCATTCGGCGTGCGCGTGACCGAACAGCCGTTTACCCCGCCTCGGATTCGGGAGCTTTTGCGCCAGGCCGGTCACTGAGGGAGGTGAGCCATGCCCGATCAACACCCGATCACGCTGACCGTGAACGGCGTGACGTATGCCCGGTCGGTTGAGCCGCGACTGACCCTTGCGGACTGTTTGCGTGAGGATCTCGAATTGACTGGAACCCACCTGGGCTGTGAGCAAGGGATCTGCGGCGCGTGTACCGTGCTGCTGAACGGAGAGGCCGTTCGCTCCTGCCTCATGCTGGCCGTGCAGGCCGATGGTCAGACGATCACAACCATCGAGGGGCTTGCGCCGGATGGGCGGCTCACACCGCTGATGCGCGCGCTGCGCGCGCATCATGGATTGCAGTGCGGCTTCTGTACGCCAGGCATCGTGGTCCAGATGAGCAGCTTTCTGGACACCAACCCGCACCCGACAGAAGCAGAGATTCGTCGGGCGCTGGCCGGGCACCTGTGCCGCTGTACGGGCTATCAGGGGATCGTCGACGCGGTGCTGGCGTGCGCGCAGCGCTCGATGGCCCACGACGAGTCAGGCGCAGGCAGCCGGTAAGCGCATCGCGCACGCGAAGAAGGTCCGATCGTCGCCGCCGAAAAGGGCGGTTCCTGATTGGCTCGGATCAGCCCCCGGCGCGAGTCGACATGCACGTCCGCTGCCTCTCACGCCTTTCGCTTGCGCGCTCCCAGCAGCGGACGCGGCGCTAACGTGTCGACCAGCTCGTGCGTGCGCTGCTCATCCGGGCGGGCATAGACCTGCTCCGTGACCACCGTCGAGCTGTGGCCGAGCAGCTCCGCGATGTCTTTGTACTCGGCATCGGCATCGAGCAACGCCTGGGCCAGAAAATGGCGCAGGCCGTGCGGCGATACGGCGCGAATCGCCGCGACCTCCTTCTCGGCGGCGCCTTCCGCCGCGCGCTCGTCGGCCAGCCAGTGCGCCGCCTCCTTCACCACGCGCCAGGCCGATACCGCCGAGAGTCGCTTGCCGTTCGCTTTGGGGCCGTGCGAGATGAACAGCGCCTCCGCGACCGGATAGCGTGCCGCGCGCGCCTCAAGGTACTCGGCGATCCACGCGCGTGCGGTTTCATCCAGGCGCAGCGAGCGTCGCTTGCGGCCCTTTCCGCTGATCGGAGCCATATCCACGATGCGCCCTGCGCGCTGCACCGTGGTGGTGAGGCTCAGGACCTCGCTGATTCGACCGCCAGACGCGAACAGGACGGCGATCAGCGCGCGGTTGCGCAGGAGGTTGAGATAGACCCGCGCGCGAGCGGTATCGTCGCCGCGCTGATGAGCATCCGCTTCCACGAACGCCGCAAGTTGTAGATCATAGTAGGCGGGCAGCCGCCGGAGATCGGGCATGCGCGGCGCGGCGCGCGGCTGGGGCCGGTCGACCAGTCGCTCCAGACGTTTGGCGAGCTGCGCCGGCGTCAGCGGGCGATTCCGCCGGTCGGTGAGCGCCGTCAGCTCGCCTTCATCCTTGAGCCATTGGAGCCAGCGCGTGAGCACGCCGATATAGGCCAGGATCGTGGTCGTCTTCAGCGGCTGAAGCTCGACCTGCTTGCCCGCCGCGATGCGCCGCGTGGTATGGAGCGACACGCGACTATCCCGCAGATACTCGACATACTGCTCGAAGACAGCGGCAGGCAGCGCGTGTACGCTCGGCGGATCGGGCTGCTCGGCCAGCCAGTGGAGAAACGCGGTGATCGTCGCGGCGTGCGCCGTGATCGTGGTCGGGCTCCGCCGACTGTCGGTGAGATCGGTAATAAAGAGGTCGCGCCATGTCTGAAAGGTCGGGTCGAGCATCGTTCCTCCGCATACGTATCGAGCGCCTGAATCCTCGTTCCATGCGTGCGACCCGCTCCAACGTCTGCGCGTATCTCACCAGGATCGCGAACGGCCTGTGGCTTGAGACATGTACTATCACATACGTTGCAGCCTCCTGTCAACCGGGATGACCGGACGAGTCGGCTGCGGGCGACGCCATGCCTTCCTGTTAGCCCGTCGATCATGCTGGCCGGATCGCCTGCATGAGCTGGTGCTCCAGCCACGCGGCAACAGCTTGAACGTGCGGCGGATGCATCAGGCCATAGTGGTCGGCGGAATGCTGGACGACCTCAAGATGATGGCTCCACGCACGCCAGCGTTCTGCACGACTCGGCTGCGGCGCGTCGGCTGGCCGCGCCTCCAGCAAGGCGGCTCGCTCAGCAGGCGCCGCTGGCGCGTACGTATGGAGGGCAACTAGATGCGCGCGAAATGTCGCGGCGAGCTGGCTGATCTGCTCCTCGGTGATATCGGGCGGAACACTCGCCTGACGACGGGCCTGCATCAAAACGTAGCTCAGGCGCTGCTCGACGGGCAGATCGGCCAGCTCCTCACGGCTGATCACCAGGCGCTTTCCGTAGACAGCCGCCAGATCCCGCGCGAACGCGGCAACCAGCGTTGCATCGTCGGGCATGCTGCGCGAGGCAGAGGGAGGCCCGCTATCGATCAGTGCGAGCAGATCCACCTGCTGGCCGTGCTGGCGGAACTGCTGCGCTACCTCGAATGCCACCACGCCGCCCATCGACCAGCCGCCCAGGAGGTAGGGACCGTGCGGCTGGATCGTGCGAATCGCCGCCACATACTCGGCGGCCATCGCCCGGATCGACGTGTGCGGTGTTTGACCGGCGTCAACGCCGCGCGCCTGGAGGCCATAGACTTGCCGCCGGGCGTCGAGGTGGCACACCAGCGCCGTGTAGCAGAAGACCGTACCGCCGATCGGGTGGATCAAGAACAAGGGTGGTCGATCGCCATGTGGCCGCAGCGGCACGATCGGCGTCCACGGCTCGGCGGGCGACTCCCGGCGGAGATAGGCCGCGAGCTGCCGGATGGTCGGAGCCTGGATCAGCGCGGCCAGCGGCAGCGCGCGACCGATGCGCTGCTGGACATGGGCCATCAGGCGAACGGCCAGCAAGGAGTGTCCGCCCAGGGCAAAGAAGTTCTCGGTGACACCGACGACCGGACGATGCAGCAGATCGGCCCAGAGCTGTGATAGCCACAGCTCCCACTGATCGTGAGGTGTCGCCAGCGCGGGCTGACGCTCGATCGGTGCCGCCGTCGGCGCAGGCAGCGCGCGGCGGTCGATTTTGTCGGTGGGCGTGCGCGGCAGGGCATCCAGCAGCACGAAAGCGCTCGGCACCATGTATGCTGGCAGGCGCGACCCCAGGAACTCGCGGAGTTCCGAGGTGAGGCCCTCACCACCCGGCTCCCGCTCGGCGTGTGCAGGCGCGGGAGAGGCGTGGTCCTCGCTGTGTTCCGTTGCTCTTTGTTCTACGACATACGCCACAAGCTGCTGCTCGCCAGGATGGTCCTCGCGCAGCAGCACCACCGCCTCATGCACGCCGGGATGCTGGCGCAGCGTAACCTCGATCTCGCTAAGCTCGATGCGGAAGCCGCGCAGCTTCACCTGGGAGTCGACACGTCCGAGGAAGACGAGCATCCCGTCACGTCCGTAGCGGACCAGATCGCCGGTTTTGTAGAGCCGCGCGCCTGCATCCTGAGCGTGCTCGTCGCTGAAGGGATCGGGGATGAACCGCTCCGCCGTGAGGTCGGGCCGGTTCAGGTAGCCACGCGCCAGGCTTTCCCCGCCGATGTAGAGCTCCCCAGGCAGGCCCGGCGGCACGAGCTGGATCTGCCGATCCAGGATATAAGCGCGTGCATGTGCCAGCGGCAATCCGATCGGAATGTCCACACGATCGGCGGGGAGCGCGGACGGGACGACATACGCGGTCGCTGCAACCGTGGTTTCGGTCGGCCCATAGACGTTGACCAGAGCGATCCTGTCGCCAAGCTGCTCCTGCCAGCGACGCACATGATCGCGGGCGGCCTGCTCGCCGCCGATGATCACCATGCGGACGGATGGCGGCACGTCCAGCGTGCCGGTCGCGCTGGCGTCTGCCAGCACATGCCAGAAGGCCGTCGGCAAGCTCAGCACGGTGATCTGCCACTGCCGACAGTGCTCCATGAAGGCTTGCGGACTAGCCAGCATCTCGTCGGTGCGCAGCACCACCGTCGCGCCGGTCGTCAGCGTGACGAAGAGCTCCTCGACGCTGGCATCAAAGCCGATCGACGCGAACAGCAGCACGCGATCGTTGGGCAATACGGTATAGCGGTGGCGCACTCCGGCGAGATAGCTCACCACCGCGCGGTGGGTGATCAGCACGCCCTTTGGCTGGCCGGTTGAGCCGGAGGTGTAGATCACATACATCAGGTGATCGGGAGCGACGGACGTGTCCGGCAGAGCAAGCGGCTGCCGGTCGATCAGCGCGGCATCGCGGTCGAGCCAGAGGATCGGCCCCTCGTAGCAGGGAAGCGACGACCGCAGCGCCTGGTCGGTGATCAGCACGGCGATGCCCGCATCCTGCGCCATAAAGAACAGGCGCTCCTGCGGGTAGGTCGGATCGAGCGGCACGTAGGCGCCGCCCGCCTTTAAGATGCCAAGGAGCGCGACGATCAGCTCCGGCGCGCGATCGAGGCACACGCCAACCCGCACGTCGGGACGGACACCGAGCGACTGTAGGTGGTGCGCGATCTGATTGGCCCGTTGATCGAGCTGGCGATACGTGAGCGTCCGGTCTTGGTATTGCACCGCCAGCGCATCCGGCGTCCGAGCGGTCTGAGCCGCGATCAGATGGTGAACGCAGACAGGCGTAGGTGCTCCCCGTGGTCGCCGCGCGAGCAATCGCTGACGCTCGGCCTCAGCCAGCAGGGGCAGCCGATCGATGGGCTGATCCGGATCGCTCGTGATCGCGCTGAGCAGGATCTGGTAGTGCGCCGCCATCCGTGCGATCGTCCTTGCCTCGAAGAGATCCGTGCGATACTCGATCGCGCCTCGCAGACCGTCTGGCGTCTCGCTCAGGCTCAGCGACAGATCAAATTTGGCGGTGTGCGGCCCCAGCATCAGCGGCTCCAGCGTCAGATCGGGCAGCTCGATTGCCGCGCGCGGCGTGTTCTGCAATGTAAACATGACCTGAAAGAGCGGCGTCCGACCGAGGTCACGCTCAGGCTGGATGTGCTCGACCACGACCTCGAATGGCAGATCCTGGTGCGCGTATGCCTCTAGCGCGGTCGCTCGCACGCGCGCGACGACCTCGGCAAAGCGGGGATTGCCCGCCAGGCTGGATCGCAGCACCAGCGTATTGACGAAGCAGCCGATCAAACCTTCCAGCTCAGGCCGCAGCCGCCCGGCGATCGGCGTGCCCACGGCAATATCCGTCTGCCCGCTGTAGCGGTAGAGCAGCGTCTGCCACGCCGCCAGCAGCGTCATGTACAGCGTGCTGCCAAGACGCTGGCTCAGATGCCGGAGCCTGGTCGAGAGCGCCGCCCCAAGAGGCACGGCCACGACATCACCCCGATCGGACGGCGCTGTCGGACGCGGATGGTCGAGGGGGAGGTCCAGCGGCGGGCAATTCGCCAATTGCTGCTGCCAGTAGCCGAGCTGCCTGCCGAGGATGTCGCCCGGCGCTATGCCCTGAGGGCACCCGGCAAGCCATTGCCGCTGCCACATGGCGTAATCGCCGTATTGGACGGGGAGCGGCGGTAATACGACCTCCACGCCTTCGACGAAGCCCCGGTAGAGGCTCGTCAGCTCACGCAGCAGCACGCTTTGTGACCATCCATCGAAGATGCTGTGATGGATCACGAATGCCAGGATGTGCTCGGTGGGGTGCCGCTGGAAGATGGTGCCGCGCAGGAGTGGCCCGTTTTGAAAATCGAACGGCTGCCGGACGACGCGCAGGACGGCCTGGCGGATATACTCCTCGTCCGCCGTCGCGGGCAGCGCCACCAGCGGCAGTGGAACATGGCCGGGCGGCCTGATCTGCTGGTAAGGCTCCAGCATGGCGTCGGGATCGTACGCGAACGTAGTACGTAGCACCTCGTGGCGCTCGACGATCACATTGAGGCTGCGCTCCAGCGCCGCGTGGTCAAGCGATCCGGACAGGCGCAGGACGAGCGGGATGGAGTAGAGCGTGCTGCTGGGCTGCACCTGATCGAGGAACCATAGGCGCTGCTGGGCCGAGGACAGCGGTAGCCGCGTGCCGTCGCGGGGCACCCGCCGTAAGGGCAGCGCGTCGGCGATCTGCTCCTGCGCAAGCCGAGGCGCAAGCTCGGCGATCGTGGGAGCCTCAAACAGCAGCCGCAGCGGGATGTCACGATCGAAGATCTGGCGCAGGCGCGTGATGGCCTGCGTCGCCAGCAGCGAGTGCCCGCCGAGCGTGAAAAAGTTGTCGTGGACGCCGATCGGGCGCACCTTGAGCACCGCCGCCCACACCTCGGCGATGATCTCTTCAATCGGCGTGCGCGGTGCCACAAGGCTATCGCCGACGGTCGGGCGATCCTCTCCCGGCGCAGGCAGCGCGTTGCGGTCGAGCTTGCCGCTGGGCGTCTTCGGCAGCGCGTCGAGCACCACGAACGCGGCGGGGATCATGTAGGCGGGCAGATGCCTGGCAAGGTAGGCGTGAAGTTTCAAGTTCCACGTTTCAAGTTCCGCGTGCCCAGTTCCCTTGTTCTTTGGCTCCCTTGTTCCCTTGTCCCCTTGTTCTACCATGTATGCTACCAGCCGTTGATCGCCTGCCCCATCCTCGCGCGCTACCACAGCGCACTCATCGATGCCTGGGTGTTGCGCCAGCACCGCCTCGATCTCGCCCGTCTCAATGCGGAAGCCTCGGATCTTCACCTGATGGTCAATCCGCCCCAGGATCTCGACCGTGCCGTTGGGGAGCCAGCGGCCAAGGTCGCCGGTGCGCACCATCAGCGCGCCGTCCTCGAACGGACACGGCACGAAGCGCTCCGCCGTGAGATCCGGGCGGAACAGGTAGCCCCGCGAGACGCTCTCGCCCGCAATGCAGATCTCGCCCGCAAGCCCGATGGGCTGCGGCTGCTGGTGCTGGTCGAGGATGTAGATCCGGTTGTTCTGCAACGGCGTGCCCACCGTAACCGGTTTGCCAAGATCGTCGGCGCGCAGCACACCCAGAATATTGATGTCGCTGATCTCGGTCAGGCCATAGATGTTGACGACCTGGACCTGCGGCCC
>DASUTC010000040.1 GCA_036374795.1 Herpetosiphonaceae bacterium | reverse complement strand
TACTCCTGGCGGAATAACTCGAAATCTTGAAGATTGATTACTCCATCACAGTTGGCATCGCCTTCTATTTTCCTTGCACATGGACCTGTTATGACCGTGAACAACCGGTTCGCTGACCATGCACTGGCACCATTAATGGGGGCCGTATCACCAGATCGCACACGCCAAACATAGGTGCCATCGCTCGGCACGGTAATCGCCCACGTTTGCTGTGGCTTCCACGCCAACACCAACAGCGGTGGCTCGGTCCCCCGCTGGACTTCAACGTAAAAATCACGATGCGCTTGCGGTCCATTGTCCGGGTCACCGGTATCTTGCCATTGGAGTGTCACTGTACGTGTATTCATGACTGCGCCATGAATGGGCGAGAGTTGCTGTGGTGTGTTCGGCGGCACATTCCCCTTGGGGGTCAACCAGCCGAGGGCTCCATTTTCTAGCGACCAATTTCGTACACGTTCTGTCCGGTAGCCTTGTGCCGATCGTGCGTCCCAGATGCTCATGTTCTGATTCAATGTGTCGATAGAACCGTTCCCATTCGCATCCACCGCTGCTGCAACGACGATAGACGTATGGGTATGGTTGGGATTGTTCGTGTATCCCCCATACGCAATCACGTCTCCTGGACGCGGTGCCTTACCGGGCGTTCCGTTGGTGATTTTTTCTAGTGCCGTCCCTGGATAATAGGCAACAACGTCTTTGCCACCCTTTGGCACGTTGTACGGAGCCTGACCAAAAGCGAGATACATGTAGCGCATGACCAGTTCAACACATTGCCACTCATATTGACTCGTTCCAGTCCCAAAGTTTACTATCGTTAATCCGCCTCGTGGCCCACATGCCTTTACGCCACGATATGACCCGCCAAGGGGATACGAGTCTTTGCCGGTCTTTTTGCGGTAGTTAATCGAATCACATTCACCGTTCCACCACGAGGGAAACAGCAAATTCCCATCGGCCAGCGCCTGGAGCGTTTTAGTTGAGGCAGCGGCGGTGATCGGTGCATGGAAGCTGCTCATGCCGCTGAGGAGGATCAAGGCAGCGGCCAACAAGGTACCCAATTGTTTGAGTGGATGGGAGGGCGAGATCACGCGTGACATGCTGAAGCCTTTCAATCAATGAATAACGCCTTCGATGATGAATGATCGTGACTGCGAAAACAGATGGCAGTTTGCCACACAGCAATATTCCTTACACTGCCTGCTCCACGGTCGGAGGCAGCAGCGCGCGCAATCCCGCGCCGTTCGCCTCCAACAGCCGCAAGCGCTCCATCGTGATCGTCTGGGTCGACTCGAAGAGGACCCCATCCAACTTTGCATACATTCGGTCGCCCAGCTCCACGCTCACACGGCCCTCCGGCAGCACGATCACCGCGCCCGTCGCTTTGCGGTAGGCCAGCGCCTTGTGGACCAGCGTCACCAGCCGGGGATCACTCAGCGGATCGGTCAGTCCGCTCACGCGCACCGTCACGCCGAACGTGTCATTGAAGCCCTCGGCGATCAGCTCGACCCTCGTCAGATTCAGCTCGCGCGCGATGGCCGGTCCCCACTGCCGATCATCCATGTAGCAGGCGGCCCAGAGCAGCCGATCGGCCACGTCCGTCGCCGCCACCCCGGTGCCCACGATCAGACTCGCCACCGCCGCAGCCGCTTCGTCGTCGCGGACCACCGCCAGCTCCAGCGCCGGAACAAGGAACGCCTGCCAGTCGAAGAGATACGCCCGCCAGTTGGCCCTGGGCCGGAGACCGACATACAGCAGTGCGGCAGCGCCGGCTCGCGCCGCGTCATCCAGGGCGGTGACCGCCGCGTCGCGCTCCTCCTCGGTCAGCGCCAGGAGGTAGCCCGGCGCGCGGGCGGTGGAGATGAAGCTCCCAAACAGCGTCGCCGTGAGCGCAAGCAGCCGCTCCTCGGACAGGTAGCGCTCCGTCCAGCACTCCAGCAGCGCCGCGAGCAGCGCGGTGTAGTTGCGCGCGGGCGTGAGCGGATCGATCCAGCGCAGGCGCGGGTCGGCCAGCGCGCGCGACCAGCGGTCGAGGACGTTGAACAGGCGTACCTGGAGCCGCCGGTCGGGCGTCCACGGCGCTCCGATCCCGACGCCGCCAGGGTCGCTCGTGCTGCCGTCCGGCTGCACCAGGCGCAGACGAACACGCGCCGGTGCCTCGTCCAGCATGCGGCGGAGGCGAGCCAGCACGTCGTCGTCATCCAGCCGCGCCTGTCCGATCCGCGCGCCGTAGGCCGCTGCGCGCGGATCGCGGCGCAGCTCCTCCTGAAGCAGCCGATCCCAGAAAGTCGGGTCGGCATCGGTGTCTTGCAGGCGCTGCACCCGCGCGGCGGCAGGCGTCTCGTCGATGTCGAAGATACAGTCGCGGTGCAGGCGCTCCAGCATCTGCCCGATCGGCGTCGCGATGTCGCGATCGTCCAGCTCGCGGGGACGCTCGATGGCGGTCTCGCGCTGCTGGAGCCAGCCGCTCAGGTGGGCCGGATCGTCGAGAGGCGCGCAGTTCGAGATCGCCTGACCATCGCCGTCGGCAAGCCACACCAGCGCCGCCTCGCCCGCGAGCGGGAACGGCGCGGTCGTCTGGTCGCCCGCCAGCGGAATCATCGCCGCGCCGTCGGTCAGCGCCAGCCCGGCATCCGGTACGCGGCCCGTCATCCGAACCGCGATCCGACCATCGGGCAGCCGCGCCGCGCTCAGGAGCTGCATCGGCCATGCCGGTGGATCGGGCGACCGCCGGAAGCGCAGGCCGGTGAGATCGTCGAGGTGCAGCGGTCGGCACGCCAGGCGGTCGGGCGTAAAGGCGGCGCGCACGGCATCCGCAGGAAGATCGAGCAGCACGCCCGCCTCGATGTTGCCGCCCTCGGCCACGGAGCGCAGCAGCGCCGCGCGCGACAGATTGGCCGACCCGCTCAGCAGGCGTCCGCGCGCGCCGGTCACGATGCCGATCAGCTTGGCGTGGACGAACTCGTTGGGCGTAAAGCCGGAGATGAGCAGCGTCGCCTGGCTGGCCTGGACCACCGCCCGCAGGCGCTCGCCGTCGACGCTCGCATCCTTCCCCAGGTAGAGGTGCAGCGCGCGCGGGCGCGTCGCCTGGATGATCTCGTCGAGGGCGGTCGCGCTCCGGTCGAAGAACGGGGCCAGGACATGCAGCTCGTCCACGGGCGGCGTGAGGCCCGCCGTCACCTGCGCCGCCAGCGGCTGATCCCAGTTCGTGACAAACGCGGACGGCCCGGCGCTGCCGCCGAGCCAGGGCGTGCGGCGCTTGAGATCGAGCCAGCGCCCCGTTACCTGGGGATCGTCGAGCCGCTGGACCAGCCGCTCGATCCAGTCCCGCCAGCCGCGCAGAGCAGCACGCCCGGCGGGATCGGCGGAGCTGAAGGTCGAGAAGACCTCGTGCCCGTCCTCCAGGCCGTGCAGCCCCAGGTTGCCGGAGCCGACGAGCAGGAGGCCCTCGTTCCCATTCGCGAACAGGTAGGTCTTGGGATGAAACGCGCCGCCGGGGACGGCCACGCCACGGATCAGGTACTGGCGGTTGGCCCGGTGCAGCCGCCAGGTCTCGTCCTCCGAGATCGCGGCCCAGGCTGCCGCCAGGCGTCGGGCATCGACCAGCAGCGTGGCGTTCAGCGGCGGCTCGCCCAGGCGCGGAAACCAGAAGCTGTCGAACATCGGCAGCTCGAAGGTGTAGGTGGTGGCCCAGAAGACGCTCCACCGGCGGTGGAAGTGCGCGGAGACCTTGATCGTCATCCGAGCACCTCGGCGACGAACTGCTGCCCCTGCGCGGTCAGGTGCCCGCTGCCATCGTTGCGCGTGAGCAGGCCCAGGTCCTCGCCGATCCAGGTCATGGCGTCACGGCGAATGTCGGTCAGGCCGAACCGCTCCGCGCTCAGATCGTAGAAGCGGAGCCGTCCCTGCTCCCAGCGGAAGCGAAACGTGCGATCGGGCAGCTTGCTGTAGGCGATCTGCTCGTGGGGCCGCAGCACGTAGCGCCGGACGAGCCAGGCGATCGTGTCGCCAAGCGTCGGATCGGCAGCGCGGTGCTCGGCGAGCTGGCGCGTGAAGCCGAGCAAGCCCGGCTGGTGTTCGGATCGCTGGCTGCCGATGTGCTGCCAGGCGCGCGGGGCGGTCGCGACATGCGGGAGCCGATCGACCAGCGCCAGAAGCAGCGCCAGGCCCGCGACGGCATGCCCCAGGGCGTTCGTGTGCCGCCGAATCTGCTCCAGCGGCACATCCGCGACCGCCCCGATCACGGCGGCGGCACACTCCGCCGTGGGCAGCGTCGGGGTGTAGCGGATGGTCGTGCCGAACAGGTCGAGCGCACTGCTCCCCACGAGGTCGGCGCGCAGCAGGTGGTCAAGCTCGTCAGGCGCAAGGCCGTCGGCAGGCTGGCGGGCCAATCCCATGTGGCAGAACGCCGTCCAGATGGTCGAGATCCCTTCCTGGAGGTATTCCTTGGCAACCAGCGCGGCCCACTGCGCCAGCGTCGTGGCATGGGCATCGCTGCGCGGGGCGGGCGTGATGAACCGCTCCCAGATCGCCGCCCGAAAGGCGTCGTCGCTGACCGCCACCAGGGGATCGTCCGCGACCAGCGACAGCAGCAGGGCGAAGCTCCGTCGGCGCTGCTCGACGCGCGCTCGGTCCTGCTGGTCAGTGGGCGCGAACAGCACCGTGTGCAGCAGCGCCCGCTCGGCGGGCGCGTCCGCGAGGCGGCACAGGCAGGCGTGCTCGGCAAGCTCGACCAGCGCGGCACGCGGGATGGGGCCGATGCCACGCATGTGCTCGCGGTAGTAGGCGGTGCCCGCCAGGGTTTCCCGAAAGGCGGCGGCGAGCGCGGCGGCATGCGGGTGCATGCCCTCGTCGGCAAGGACATCGATCGGCGTGGGCGTGTCGCCCAGCAGCGAGCCGGCAGGAACGACCAGGCCCAGGTCGATCATGGGCGTTCGGTAGTAGAGGCCGTAGCCGCCAAGAAAGCTCTCGACCGACGTGCCGCGTGGCAGGGCATCGCCGGTGCGGCGGGCGGCAGGACCGGCGACCTGCTTGCCGACGACGGCGGTCGCCAGGCTGCCGCAGCCGCGCGGGCAGAGCTGGACCGCAAGCGCGTACTCGTACTCACGCGCGCGCAGGAAGTCCGAGAGCGCGCTCTTCGACGCGGGCAGGCGCTGGGCGCGGTACTCGTCCAGCAGGAAGGCGTAGATGCTCAGGTAGCGCGCCCGGCGCGACAGCGCGAGCACGCCCGGCAGGAGCTGCGGGATGATCCGGTCGATAGTGATCGTCTGCAAGCCGATCGGGTCGCGGCCTGCGGTGACATGCAGGGAGGGCGTGATCCACTCCGGCATGCCCGTCACGGATGGTGTATCTGGTACGGCATGAATCGCTTCCATCAGAACAGCTCCCCCTGGCCCTCGGATACCTTCTTTCCCTGCTTCCCCTTGCCCTTCTTCGCGCCCTTGTCGTGCAGCCCGGCCTTGACCTCCTCGGCGTAGCGCTGGTGGTTGAGCAGCAGCAGCCGGTCCAGCACCTCGCGCCGCGCCGCCTCGGACATGGTGAAGCGCACGCCCTGCTTCGTCTCGTGGAAGCCGTGGCCCAGGTCGAGATCCGCCCAGCCGTAGGCCCCCGCGACCGCCTGATCCATCTCGAGGTGCAGGCGGCGCAGCTCGGCGATGTCCTCGGCAGACTCGGTGGGGTTGTGGAAGCGGTTGTAGGTTTTGGTCAGCCCTTCCTGGCGGCTGAGCATGATCTGGCGGCGGTGTTCGTGGTACGTTTCGCCGATGATGTCCAGCCCTACAAGGCTTGCAGGGAATGGGAAGTTCTCGAACGCATCCGTTGGGCTATAGTTTAATCTGGTTTCAAGTGTAGAACTATATTTTCTTGCCCATGCTTCATGGCATGAAGACTGAAGCAGTGCCAGGTAGCAGGGTTGATCAAATGGGAAAACTATGACGTTTTTGGAAATAACTACTCCGGTTTCTAAAAAAGAAAACGCTAAGTTCTTTGTAACGATAGCCGTCACCAATACTTTATTCATTGAAGCGATGGTTGAATAAAGTGCAGGACGTTTGTCATTATATTGCCAATAGCGATGTGGTAGAGGATTACGAAGGATATAGGTGCCATCTGATTTCTTTCGTTGGCGCTCAGGACGCACTCTTTCTTCGATAATTCTCCAACATTCAGGATAAGACTGAGCGCGTTCTATAGGCCAATCATAAAAGTTAATTATCCAGCGACTTGGGGCTTGATTATAATTTGTATTTAGATCTTCTCCATTCAGGAATGGCATCACCACCTCGCGGTAACGTGAACCTTTAGCAAGGATTTCCTGTGCTTCTGTTTCATCCAGCACAAATCCCATGCCTAAAATATCTGAACCTTTGAACGATTTATCTTCATTAGCAACCAATCGGAATGGTATACCGTTTACTCGTCCAGGTACAGTCAGGAAGGATGTAATGCCATCAACAATTTGATTATCAAGCACATACGATCCGCTCCAATCTCCTTTCCATAACCAAACATGTGCCACCTCTAAACTCGCCACTCCGGGCCACTTACGACTGGGAACCGCACGAGTGATTACAAAATTCCGCGCAGTAATTTGGTCTAGCCCAACTGCACGAGTGTCTCCTTGGGCAATTGTATTAGTTGCGATGAGGCCCACGTGTCCGCCAGCTTTGACGAGGTTGTGTCCACGCAAGAAGAAAAAGGTACATAGGTCAGCTAGCCCACGCTTCCCACTTCCCACATACTCCACCAAGTAATCTCGGTAAGGCGTACCGAGTGAACCAGTTATCATTGATCCACCCTGGAACGGCGGATTGCCCACGATCGCTGCAAAGCCGGGCGTACACGGCTCCGGCGCGGACTCCTGCAACCCTGCCAGCAGCGGCTCGCGCAGTGCGGCGAACGGCTCAAGCACGCCCTGGGTATTCGGCGCGTCGGCGTGGCCCTCGACAAACACCTCAGGAAATTCCAGCGGCCAGTGGAACGGGCGGTGCTGGCCCAGGAGATTGTCGGCCTCGCGGCGGAGGTCGGCGAGCGCCTCCTGGCCGGGCTGCGCGCCCTGCGCGGTGAATCGTCCCTCACGGTGCTGGCGGAAGCTGTCGGCGGCCAGCGAGAAGCGGTGCAGGACGTCGGCCCGCACATCATCGCGCACCTTCTCCGAGGCCAGCGTGCTTGAGACCAGCAGATCCGCGCCCAGCCGCACCAGGCTCATGGCCTCCTCGGCCTCATGCAGCAGCCGCGCCTTGCGCTCGGCGTCGCGCACATCGCGCACGGTCGTCGCGGCGATCCGGCGGCGCAGGTGCAGCGCCGTGTCGAGCGCCTCCTCAAGCTGCCGCGTGAACCACGAGCGCTGCACCGGCTGCCCGCGCGTCAGCGACCACATCGTGAGCTGGTCGAGATCCACGCCCAAGAGCGAGTCGCCGCAGCGCAGCGCGTGGTCGAGAAAGGTGAAGGGCCGATCCTTCTGGAGCGTCACCAGCCACAGGCTGAGCTTCGCCATCTCCACCGCCAGCGGATTCTTGTCCACGCCGTAGAGACAGCGGTCGGCCACGATCCGCCGGGCAATCGCCAGGCGCTCCTCGGCGTCGCGCGGCAGCGGCTGCTCATCACTCGCGCCCGTCGAGAGCGCGCCCTCCGGCGTGATCACCACCCGGCCCGGACTGGCCGCCTCGATCGTCTCCCACGCCTCGACCAGCCGCTCCGAGAGGTAGCGGCACGCCTGTACCAGAAACGCGCCCGATCCCATCGCCATATCGCAGACCGTGAGCCGCAGGATCTCGGCGGCGGAGCGCAAGCGCCACTGCTCCTGGGGCAGCCCCTCGGCGGGGCCGACATACACCAGCGGATCGAGCGTATGCTGCACGATCGGCTCGGTCAGCGAGCGCGGCGTGTAGTGCGTGCCGCTCGTGCGCCGGTCGGTGCCTGCCGTCACGTACACGCTGCCCTGGGCGATCACCACCGGATAGCCGAAGCTGTCAAGCCGCAGCAGCCCGCCGAAGGGCCGCACCCGCTCGACGAGCGCCGGGTCGTTGTCGCAGGCGATCAGCAGCTTGTTTATGTCAATCAAAAGATCGGGCTTCAGGGCGGTGGCAAGCGCCTTCGGGGAGCGGCCCGTCTGCTCCTGGAGGAACGCGACCAGTGCGGCCTCGCCGTTGGCGGCCAGCGCCTCAAGCGCTGCCAGCGGCACCTCCGGCTCGCGATCCTTCGATCCCTGGACGCCCAGCACCGGCTCCCTGGCGCGCACGGCGGTATGATCGAGCAGGCCCTCGTAGACGTGTCCGATCTGCTCGATGTCGAGCGCGCGGAACGAGAGCCGGCGCGGCTCGGCGCCGCCGCCCGGCACCTTGACCTGGAGGATCTGCAAGGCTTCGAGCAGATGCAGCACCGTGCGGTTATCGATCGGCACCGGCTGCGCGATGTCCGTCCGCCACGACGTGCCGACGGCGCGGCCTTCGAGGAACGGGAAGCGATCGGGATCGAAGAGCTGCCCGCCGTAGGCCGGCAGCCGCAGCGCCTCGTGCTGCACGCCGCCGTAGACCACGCGGAAGATTGCCAGCAGCCGGCTCCAGGCATCGTGCCGCCGCTCCAGCACCTCCTCGCCGTGCTGGTCGGCCACCGCCCGCAGCTGCGCGCGGAGTGTCGAGACGGCGTAGTGCTGATCGTAGAGCGCATCGCCCAGCCGCAGCAGGCCGCGCTCCTCGGCGGAGAAGAGAAAGACCAGCCGCATCATCACCGTCAGCGCCGCCTCGTAGAGCTGCCGCTCGTCGATGCCCGCCAGCAGCGCCCGGTTGCGATCCTTGTCGATCCGATCCAGCGATTGCACCAGCACCTCGACCGCCGCGCGCACCTGGTAGCCCAGCTGATCGGTCACGTCCTGCTGGTTCGCCGCGCTCTCGGCGATCAGCGCCTCGATCATGCCCTTTTCATCCACCCCAAAGAAGCGGCTGGCGTGCAGCAGCGAGCGGAACGATTGCAGCGTGATGCGCTCCTCGATCCACAGGTTAGCGTACCACGTCGCAAAGCCGGTGGTCTCGCCGCGCGGCGCATGCACCAGCATCCACTGCTCGCCGTCGGTCACGAGGCCGAGCCGCACGCCGGCCGCGTGGAGCAGCTCCATCATGCGCGTCGCGGGCGACGCCTTCCAGTGCCTGCCGGCCAGCGGCCGGTTGAGATCCTGGCCCGCCGGGACGATCTGGATCAGCATGCGGCTCGGCTCGGCGCGGCCCACGCGCTGCACGATCAGATCGGGACGCAGCACCTCACCGTGCTCGAGCAGCGTGGCCTTGATCATTTCTGGGATCGCCGGTCCTTCGAGCAGCGTCTGCTCGTCAAGCTCCAAGACCTCGCGCAGCACGAAGCGAATCCAGGCGGTGTGGATCGCCGGATCGGGCCGCAGACTGCCCACCGTGTCGGCCCACTCCTCGTAGGCCAGCCGCACGTTGCGGGCCAGCTCAGGATCGATCGCGTCGAGGCCCTGCGGAAACGCGCGCAGCAGCACCGGCAGGCTGAGGAACGGGCCAGAGGATTCGAGCAGTGAGAGCCATTCGGCGTGGTGACGAGCAATCGACATCGGATTCGCTTTCTAACGTAGCTCCCGCGCCAGGCGCTCCGGCACGAGATAGGTCACGGCGACGGGGAAGACGCGGGCGTGCGGCGCGGCGTAGCGGCGGCGAATCGCGGCGGTCTCCTCGGCGATCTCCTGCGGAATCCGCTCGACGCGCGCCTGCAAGCTGGCCTTGTTGATCGCGAACTGCTCGCGCTCCGGGTCGCTGAAGAGCGGAAGCTGCTGCACATCCGGCTCGCGCAGCTCGGCCAGGATCGTGGTCCGCAGCTCGGTCAGTACCGTCGTGAGATCGGCGATCTCCTTGTCGGCGCGGTCAGCGAGCAGCTTCTGAAGGCTTGCGCTTCGCTCGCGCGTGCGCGCATCGAGCGCGTCGAGCAGCGGATCACGATGCTTCGGCCACAGCTCTGCCAGCCGCCGCTGCATGCCGTCGGCGACGGGAGCATTGGTCTGCGCGTCGAGCGCGCGTCGCAGTTCGCTCTGGCTCAGGCGGGCAAAGCGGCCCTCGCGGAGCGCGCCGCCCGCCGCGATCACCTCCTCGTGCAGCCGCTGCTGGTCGGCACCCAGCACCACCAGGCGGGCATGGGCGATCACCGCCGGCGTGTCCAGCGCCGCGTTGGGCACGACGCGCGCCGTGACGCGGTGGAGCCGCCGCTGATTGGTCGGCGACCAGACCTCGGCGCGCAGCAGGCGCTGCGCCATCTGCACCAGCCGATGATTGAGATGCGCCAGCACCACGTCGTCGCGGCCCTCGGCCACCGTGTGGTCGAAGGTGATCGGCCGCACCGCGCCGGTATGCGGGTGGCGCAGGCCAGCGGCGGCACTGGCCCAGCTTCCGCTCAGCGCGGGCAGATGGAAGACGGGACTCCCATCCGGCAGTGTGGCGCGGCGCAGCGGCGGCTGTCCCGCCAGCTCAAGCGCCATGCTGACCACGGCCGCGACCTGCTCCGGCGCAACGTGGAGGTCGCGGCGGCTCTCCTGCAGCTGCTCGTGCAAGTGCGCGATCTGCTCCCGCAGCTTGCGCTCGAACTTGAGCATGCGCTGCACCGGCGCGGCGTCGCGCTCGGCGATCGCCGTGTCCAGCCGTCGCCGTCGGCCTAGCATCGCCTCCTCGACCTGCTCGGCGATCACCGGACCGACCTTGCCCAGATCTTCGCGAATCGCGTCGACCTTGAGCGCCGCGCGCAGCAGGAACTCCAGATCCGCCGCCAGGTCGCCGGGCGCGTGGGTGTCCAGCACCGGGCGCTGCTGCCAGCCCTGGCTCACGAAGTGGTGGATGTCCACGGCGGTCGCGCGCTGCCCATGCCGGTCGATGCGCCCGTTGCGCTGCTCCAGCCGATTGGGATTCCAGGGGATCTCGCAGTGAATGAGCTGCGAGCAGTGGTTTTGCAGGTCGATGCCCTCCGAGGCGGCGTCGGTCGCGAGCAAGATGCGCACGGCGGACACGTCGGGCGCGGCCTGGAAGGCGGCCTTGATCCGCTCGCGCTCCTCGCTGCTCACGCCGCCGTGCAGGATCAGTAGCCGCTCGTGGTCGCCCAATCCGGCGGCGGTCAGCAGCGTCTGCAGCCAGCGCTGCGTATCGCGATACTCGGTGAAGATGATCACCCGCTCATCGCTCCACTGGCCGCCGGGCTTCACCCGCGCGTGCAGCCAGTCGAGCAGCGCCGCCAGCTTGCTGTCGGGGTGTCCCCGCGCCACCTCGGCCCACTGCCGCATCTCGTCCAGCAGCGCCCGCTCCTCGCCGGTCGGCGGGCGAAACAGCCGCGTGGCCGACTCCAGCGCATCCGCGCTCGCCGTGTCCGCCGCCGCATCGTCGTCGAACGCCTCCTCGACCTGCGCGATCTGCTGGCGCAGAATCCCCAGGGCGGGCCGCGCCTGCGGCTTCGTCCGGCGGCGTGCGGTCTCCAGCGACTGAACATGCTGGGCCAGGGTGCGAGCGAAGGCTTCCGGCGACGAGAAGAGCCGCTTCTTGAGCAGCTTCAGCACAAACTCGGTCGCCACCTGCTCGGTCTGATCGGCGGCGCGCGTCTGGCGCAGCGCGCTGTAGCGCTGGAGCGCGCGGTGGATCGCGTGCTCGGCCTCGGTGTAGGCCACCTCGATCGTATGCAGGCGGCGTTCGGGAAAGCGCGGCGTGCCGTCCCAGCGCGGCGGCAGCTCAGACTTGAGGCGGCGCACCATCACCGCCTGGAGCTGCGCGCGATCCGGCGCAACGCCCCGGGCGAAGCGCTGATTATCCAGCAGCTCGAGCAGCGCGGTAAAGCTTTCAGGATAGCCGTTGTGCGGCGTGGCTGAGAGGAAGAGCCGGTGCTCGAAGTGCGGCGCGAGGCGGCGAATCGCCAGCGTCCGCAGCGAGTCGGTAGCGTATTTGCCGCGACCGGAGGGCGCAACGTTATGCGCCTCATCCACGATCAGCACGTCGAAGCGGCGCGGGTAGGCCGGCGCGTCGGCGGTGGGCAGCACCTCGCGGAAGAGGCGCATCGGGCGCTCGCGCTTGAGAAAATCGATCGAGGTAATCAGGCGCGGAAAGTGGGTCCAGGGATTGACGTGCAGGCCGCGCTGGCGGCGCAGGTCGCGCATCAGCGCCGTGTCGACGATCCGAAACTCCAGGCCGAACTTATCGCGCAGCTGGTCGCGCCACTGGAGCTGGAGCGCCGCCGGGCAGACGATCAGCACGCTGCGGGCGCGATGGCGCAGCAGCAGCTCCTGAACGGCCAGCCCGGCCTCGATGGTCTTGCCGAGGCCGACATCGTCGGCAATCAGCAGGTTGGCGCGGGGCATCTGGATCGCCCGCGCGACGGGATCGAGCTGGTAGTCTTCGATAGCGATGCCACTGCGAAACGGTGCCTGGAGCGCGCGCACGTCGGCGCTGGCGGCGGCACCCCAGCGCACAGCGTTGAGAAAGGCGTCGAAGCGCGCTGGCGGATCGCAGCCGGATGGCGTCGGCAGCGCGGTCTGCTCGACGACCTGCGCGCCCGGCTCGACCTCCCAGATCACCTGCAGCTCCTCGCCCAGGGCGTCATCCTCGACCGAGGCGAGCGTGACGAGGTGCTGCGGCACGGGATCGGCGAGCGACAGAGGATCGGGCGGCAGCGTGCTCTGGCGCACATCGGCGACGACGTAGCGGCGCTGGCGGACCTCGACGAGCTGGCCGTGCTCAGGAATGGCAATCGTGGACATGGTTGATCTTTCTGCCGGACGCCGTGGGGCGTCGTGGAGCGTCACATCAATCGGGCTACGTCCGGTTGGGGGGCGCGCCGACGGATCGCGGGTCGGAAACGGATGGCGCGACGGAGCAATCATACCGACCGTGTGCCATTTGCGCAAGGGGGCGGGCGGGTGGTTCGCCGCTGGCGATCCCCGAATGGTCCGCCTTGGAGTCGGGTGCTTAGTGCGCAAAACTGGCAGATAAGACGCGGTTGGAGGGACGTTCGTTGGGGTACGCTGGTGGAGCGGGGCTCGGCACCGGCGCAGCGCAGCAGGTGCACGAGTGGCTGTGGGATGAGCCCAAATGATACCGATAATCTATCATATTGTTCACCCACCCAGATCCCATCCCCGTTTTCCTGCGTTCCCCACCCTGCCATGCCTGGCGTTGCATCGCCTAGCCATGCTATACACTGCACATCCATGGCATTGCAGGGCCATCCAATCGCCCAGCAGCGGTCAGCCAGGACCGCTGCTGCCGCCGCGCTGCGCCCATCCCGGCCGCGCTGTCAGGAGCACGCTGGCGGGATAGTGCCGATCGTCGTTGCATGTGAACACCACGCCGAGGTGCTCGACATGCGCGCTGGCGACATCACCCCGGCGCTTGCGCGTGGAACCACCACCCCAGAGCCCAGCCATCGTCGACGAGCGGGCAGGAGCCATCGTGGTCCATATGCCCATGGCAGGCTCACACACCAGGGTGAACCAGGATCTGGGGGAGACAGCGGGATGATCAGCGCAGGGACAGAAGCCGACGGGATGAACCAGGTCGTTCAGACCGATGAAACACGTTCAATAAACTTGAAATCGAGAGATAACGAAGCGGGTCGGTCAAATGTAACTTTGGTCGCTGTGCACCCGACCTCCTCGTAAAGGGAGGAGGTCGGGTGCAGGTCCTTCATGGCTTCATCCTTAAATAGGTTTTGAGATCAGCAATAACCGCGCGCATAGCTGCACCAGCAAAGCGATCGTCCATCCTGCGTTGATCAGCGGTGATTCCGACGACGATGTACCCCGGCATCAGTCGGTAGAAAAGCACAGCACCCTTTTCAAGATCGAAGACCACACGAGTCAAATTGCCCTGATCAAGGTACATGAACTTATCGTCCAACTGACTAATCATCGGAGCCATCTGCAAGGAAATTTCCTGGTAGTCATGAAGTTGCGTTGCCGCAAAGCCATGAGCAATGCCTTCCATCCGTTGGGGAAAATCATCGGGGCAGACATAGGTCAATTGGCCTTTGTGAACGAATGCAATAAAATCGAGCGCACCATTCTTATGTCCGGCCAGAATGCGCTGGACGCCCTCCAACTGGATGGGTGTTTTATCATCTTTTAGGGTGAGGAGTTGCAGTCGTTCTCTATCGGAGAGATTCATAACCTCGCAGATTCGAATCATCTGATCGATAGGTATGGAGCGATCCGGCTTAAGCCAATGAGCCACGGCATACCGAGAAACGTGCAGAGCTTCAGCGAGTTTGCCGTCCGTCCAGCCGTGCTTCTTCATGAGGGACTTCAAAATCTGCGCAATCTGCTCATTCCGAAGTTTATTGTTCGAATCCATAACGTTCCTCCAGGGCTAAGAGTCTACTAATGGTGTGCAGAATTCAGAGGGACACGTACCACAGTTTCCGCAACAAATCAGCAAGGACTCGGAACATATGGGGTATGAGGTGAACACAATCAAAGGCAATAAGGAGGTCAACCACTCACACCCCACCAACCGTATACGTAGCAGGAGCGGTTGGATCACGAGCAATGAAGAAGAGAAAAAGGGCGAATCCCATGGTACGTACCAATCCTTGATATACCATCCGTGCATTTGAGCTTGCTCATAGCGAATGCTCCATAACAATACTTAGATACAGATCATGATGCTGGTAGACCGATCGTCATGCTTCTGGCACATCGCCGGTGACCAACATCCAGAGCGATTCAAAGGCGTAGTCATGCCCGCTACGACCATCAAGGTCATCGGACGTGTCGAATGTTGGATCTGAGATAGCACGCTCCAACCTTGTTGCGATCTCCTGGAATGCCTGTGGAAACCGCCGCCCCAATTTCGCAAGTGAGCGCCCACATGCAGTACGTACATCATTATCTGAGTCGAGTAGACCCGCATACAGAGCATTGATGATCGCATCAGTAGGATACTGGCTCTCACCTAACACGTCAGCGAAAGCACGTCGTATTTCCCAGCACTCATCGTACTCAGCCTTTTGAAATCCCTCAAGGATCATGGAGTCTAACTCAGGTATTGGTAGCCTCAAATCAATGAGGGTATAGACAGCTTGACCATGCACCAGAGGATCAGCATGCGAGAGGGCTGCGTGCAGGACGGGGATTACCTCATCAGGCACCTGTGATCCTAACTCACTCAAAGCGTAGATCGCTTGGCGACGCACCAGAGGATCAGCATGCGAGAGGGCTGCGTGCAGGACGGGGATTACCTCACCAAGCACCTGTGATCCTAACTCACTCAAAGCGTAGATCGCTTGCCAACGCACACTCGGATCCGCATCGGTGAGGGCCGCTTGCAGCATTGGGATCACCTCATTGGGTGCCTCCGCTCCCAACTGGCTCAACGTTCGGGCCGCGACTGTCTGGATATAGCGATCGGCATGCGAGAGGACCGCTTGCAGGACGGGGATTACCTCATCAGGCACCTGTGATCCCAACTCGCTCAAAGCGTGGATGGCCTGGCGACGCACATCCGACTCAGCATGCGAGAGGGCTGCGTGCAGCACCACGGGGATCACTTCACCCAGTACCTGTGATCTCAACTCACTCAAAGCGTAAATCGCTTGGCGACGCACCAGAGGATCCGCATCGGTGAGGGCCGCTTGCAGCATTGGGATCACCTCATTGGGTGCTTCCGCTCCTAACGCACCCAGCGCAGCGACGGCTTGCCTCTGCACCTGTGGATCCGTATCGGTGAGGGCCGCTTGCAGCATTGGGATCACCTCATTGGGTGCCTCCGCTCCCAACTGGCTCAACGTTCGGGCCGCGACTGTCTGGATATAGCGATCGGCATGCGAGAGGACTGCTTGCAGCACCACGGGGATTACCTCATCAGGCACCTGTGATCCTAACTCACTCAAAGCGTAAATCGCTTGGCGACGCACCAATGGATCAGCATGTGAGAGGGCTGCGTGCAGGACGGGAATTACCTCACCCGGTACCTGTGATCCTAACTCACTCAAAGCGTAGATCGCTTGGCGACGCACCAGTGGATCCGCATCGGTGAGGGCTGCTTGCAGCATTGGGATCACCTCATTGGGTGCCTCCGCTCCTAACGCACCCAGCGCAGCGACGGCTTGCCTCCGCACCTGTGGATCCGTGGCGTCCACAAGCATGCTCTGAACATGAGCGATTAATAGCGGCGTAACCTTTGTATCTTTGAGAATATCAAGCCGTTCTCGTAACATATTGCGGTAGTGCGTGTACTGACCAGAGCTGCGCTGTTGCACAAGCTCGTCGACAAAGCGCTCAATAAGCGGGCCGGTCAGCCTGGGATCGACGGAAATATCATCGCCAAGGCAGCGCAGCGCAAAAAGGAAATCACGACCCAGGATGTGCTCATACGCGCTAGGCGTAAAGCCATGGTCCTTCGCATCGTCGCCCTGGGCCAGAATCGCGCTCTCGACCAACTCCGACGCATCATCAGGCGAGTCAAGGCCCACGAAGCCAAGCGCGAGCAGAATCGGCTCATCCCAGCGTGGATCGTGGAGATGCGTGCGGATCAGATGCGCCCGTGTTTTGGCGCGGGCCACCAGGTAGCGGGCAACATAGTATTCCTCAAAGGTGAGGTGCATAAAGCCGTAGCGCTTCGGCGCGCGCTCCACAAACAGACCGGTATGGACGCGCACTGCGTGCAGGAACTGATCAACCTTGCTCGTAATAGCCGAGTCCGGATCGTCGGCGTCCCAGGGAAGCCGGTTGATGCGCGCCCACTCTTCGCCGAGGACCGCCTTGACCTCGTGTTCGGTGGCTAAGCCCGTCGGCTTGTTGACATGCAGCCAGTAGGCGAGCTTGCCGAGCAAGCGCGTGAGATTGGCGTCTTCCAGTAAGGTGAGCGCCGCCTCGGACACACCCTGTGAGAGCCGCCAGTCACGCGCAAGGGTATCCGCAGCCAGCTTGTAGAGCTCGATGCGCTTTTGGGGCAGCCGCGCTCCCGTGCGGTGGATCAGCGCCAGAACCCGTAACAGGAGCGGGTTCCTTGCCATACGGCGCACGCCCACCGAGCTCTCGATCGCAGCCATAATGCCGTCGATCTCGCCCTGCGCTACCTCCGCGCGGCGCTCAGGTGAGAGGTCCGGTGTTTGGGCATCCTCCACCGCCGGGCACCAGCGCTCCAGAAAGCGCTGAATCTGTGCATCGCTCATCTCCTGCACGGTGTAATGCACAAACGGTTCGCTGAGCGGAAAGGTGCGATAGCTCGCAATACGGCTGGTGACGACAAAGCGATTGCCCGTGTCGTCGTAGCGGCGCACAAAATCCTCGATCCGGCGCACAATGTCACGCCGGGCATCGGCGCTGACGATCTCATCCAGGCCATCGAGGATGACCAGGCAGGTGCCACCCGCCAACGCCTGTTGCAGCAGATCAGCAAGACCGGCATCAGGGCATTCCAGCAGCGTGCAGTGAGCCAGCAAAAAGTCGCTGAGCGGCGTCTGCTTCCAGGTGTCGTTCTCGGCATAGTCCGCGATGCGAACCAGGATCGGGAAGCGTGCGGGACCAAGACCATCGCCCGCGTCCGCCCGACCGTTGTAAAGCGCCTGAGCGTGTTTGAGTGCAAGGTAGCGCGCCAGGGTCGTTTTCCCGCTGCCGGGATTGCCAAGTACCACCAGCCGATCATGGAGAGTGACAGCTTCGGATAGCTCCAGGGTTTCAGTTGGATCACCTGTGGAAGCGCTGATGCCACGACCCTGGAGGAGGGCTAGTAGGTGTTCACGCTGATCTTCCGCTTCCTCGGCAGGGATCGCCATGCGCGTGAGCCTGGCCTCAAGTTCGCTCAGCTCCTGCTCAAGCAGCTTGCGATCGACCGCGCCGGGTGTGTCTTCGCGTTGTGCCTGAAGGGAGATATACACCTCGCCCAGCTTGACCTGCACCTGACGTTGCGTTTGCATGGTTCCGCGTGGGTCCAGGTAGAGGTTCCGCTCGATCAACCAGTGGAAATACTGATTGCGCGTCGCCGGTGTTGCCTCCTCAGCGCCAAATCTGCGGCGGAGGGCAGCGAGATCGTCAGATAGGTGATCGAATGCGCGGCTATCGTTGAGGTCGGCAAGATCAGGCTCGGCTTTGAGCGCCTGACTAAGCAGGTCCAGAAAATGGGCTGCCTCGGGTACTCGTTCGCGAACGAGCGTGGCGCGGCGCTCACCATCACGAACCCCAAGCGAGCTGACCCACTTATCAGCTAGCGCGAAGGGATCGGGGCGACCATCACGGATCAGGAACTGCGCCAGGATCGGCACGGCTTCGCATTCCAGAAAGTTCGCGTCGAAGAGGCTATCCTCGGCTTGGGGATATTCCGCTTCAAAGGTCGTCATTGCTGCATTGAGTGCGCGGACATAGCCGCGCTTTGCGGGATCGCGACCGAGCTTGTCCCGGACCCAATCGGAGACACCACTTTGGTCAAGGATATACCCGAACATCGCTTCAACAAGTGCGCCCAGTATTGGCTCAGGAATCGGCATACGCGGCTCCCACGCATAGTGTTTAGCAACCTGAAGGGGATTTGGGGATTGTAGCAGGATATACCGACGAATACAACAATAGAACAAGACTCTCGGTTCAGTAGTGCGTCGTTCCTCAATGGGAGTAGACGTCCGTGGTACCCTGGACGAGTAGCTCGTGCGGCATGTCTGCCAAAGCTTTTGTTTGCGCGGCCAGCAGCGAGTGACCATGAGGCCAGCCAGATTCAGGGGCTGGCGCGCAGTCGCCATGCCCCGGCGGATTGGATCTTCCGCGCCCGCATCATCCTGCGCAGTTGGGCGGGTCTGCGCACCACGGCGATCGCCACGGAACTCCAGTGTCATCCCAAACCGTGCGCGAGCGCCTTGCGCGCTTCAATGCCGAAGGCCTAGAGGGCCTCGGGAATCGGCCGGGCGCTGGACGGAAACGGCGCCTGATGGAAGCCGACCGGAGCACGGTGTTGGCGCTTGTCACCCTCCCTCCGCCCGGCCGTCCCGTCCGCCAAGGCGTTGGCACGCTAGCGCCGGCGGATGATGCTGGCGCCGCCCAGTGGACCTTGGACGCGCTCACCGCCGCTGCTCAGGCGCGGGGAATCCTGATTCACCGCAGCCAGATCCGCCGGATGTTTCTGGCGGAAGGAATCCGCTGGCGGCGATCACGGATCTGGGCGATAAGTGCGGATCCCGAGGTTAGCCCAAAAGAACGGCGGTCGTCACGCGCTCCACCCAGCCCCCGACAGACGCAACGGTGAGCTGTGTGGATGAACTCGGACCGATGACGCCCGCACCTATCCACCAGCCCCCGGCTGGTCGCGTGACGGCCATCGTATCAAGGCCCGCTCGAATACAGCCGGGGTCGGGAAAACGTGTGGGTGTATGGCGGCTTGCGGGTCGCTGACGGCGTGGCACTCACGGTGAAGGCAGCATCCCGCAACACAGCGGGCTACCTGCAATGCTTGACCACGCTGGAGCAGGCGAATCCGGTGGGGAATCTCTACCTGATTGCCGACAACTTGGCGAGTCACACGAGCGCGCCGATTCGGGCGTGGCTGGAGACCCATCCGCGGGTGCAGCAGGTGTTCATTCCGACGGGTGCGTGGTGCTTGTTGAACGTCAAGTGGTATTGCCGGTGCTAATCTTTAAACTTGCCGCTTGCGTCCTCCCCTGCTCGCCACCACATTCTCCGTCGACGGAACGTCCATTGACCATCAGAATCTCGCTTTGACCAGGCTCCCTCCTTTCGCGCGGTCCCCTTATCCAGCTGCGTGCTCCACACGCACGTCCTCGTCGGTCCTGGGCGCTGGGCCACTGGTTGTGAGACTCGTCCCTGACCCGCCCAGCCTGCGCTGTCCGTGGGTGGCCTCCCGCGCCCGGTAACTCTTCACCTGCATCAAATCCAGGATCACCAAATGATGGACCACCCGATCCGCCGCCGCCATCGTCGTCATCGGGTGCTTAAAGATCCGCGTCCATTCCGAGAGGACTAGGTTGGTGACAGCAGAACGAGTCAGGTTACGCCGCGGAAATCGCCAAGCCTGGATCAAGGAACGCAGGGAAAGGTAGAGAATCGCCAGGAAAGCCACAGAAATCAGGGAAGTCGACACCTGTGGTGTGGGGAGAAGGTGGAGATTATCGGTATCCTGCCACCCTCTCCTGCACGCCCCGTCCCGCCCCACCTGCATCGACCCGGCTCGACCCGGCGCTGCCCTGCGTTCCACCGCGCACCCAGGACAACCACGCCACCGCAGCGCACGTCAGCCTCCCAACCGCTCCCCGCGGGCGTCATCTTCACGCGCGCTGCACCAGCGCTCGCAGCGCACGCCGCGTGAAACGCGGTGTCCCCGACGCCTGGAGGTATGCCTCGTTGTGGCCTCGACCACCGTACGCACCAGCTCGGCAATCGCTCCGCACGAGGTATAGAATACACGCACGCATGATGACGTCGAGCACCTAAAGCACTCCAGAACAGCATGGTGGCGTTCAGCTGATCCATGCGCAACGTGGCAGCATCCCGTACCCTGGGGAGCACGGTCTGTCCCTTGCACGCCGGGCTCCGCTGTCCGATACCGTGGACCACCCTGCTCCTGTCGCCGTCCCGCT
>DASUTC010000039.1 GCA_036374795.1 Herpetosiphonaceae bacterium | reverse complement strand
AGCAGCGCCGCGCCGCCCCGGATATTGTGCACCGAATCGGTCGTGAGCGCATCCTGGGCGATGCCGAGCAGCCGCGCGGCAGCGGCGAGCGTCTGCACGCTGGGATTATCGACCAGATGCATCAGGCCGTAGCCGTTGTCGGTGCTGGGCGCGCCGTTATGATCGTCGAAGTGGGTTTCGGCGTAGGCGATTGCCATCAGCAGATCGCGCGGCACATCGAACTCTTTCGCGGCGCGCTGAAAGGCCGCGCTGAGCGTATCGGGCGGGTC
Organism: Herpetosiphonaceae bacterium; assembly: GCA_036374795.1. Taxonomy (NCBI): domain Bacteria; kingdom Bacillati; phylum Chloroflexota; class Chloroflexia; order Herpetosiphonales; family Herpetosiphonaceae; species Herpetosiphonaceae bacterium. Next base: position 1,352 of record DASUTC010000039.1, on the reverse strand, counting down.
CTCCTGAGCCTGTGCGCGCGGTATGGCCGAGAGCGTGGCAGCCAGACAGAGCAACAGCGTCAACAGACCGAGACGAATGCCGGAGCGGGCGAGTGAGTAGATCATGCCGAGCCTCCTACAGCGTGGTGCAAATGGATTGAACGAACAGGGGACAGCAGATCAACTGCTGTCCCCTCTGGTGTTGCTGGTGCGGGCGCGTACTAGCGTCTGACGAGCTTGACCGCGTCGGCGATGACGTAGCCGGTGCCGGAGGTCCAGCGGCTAACGCCAACGGCGTTATAGGTTCCGGCGCTGAGCGCGAAGGTGCCGATGCTGACCCACCTGCCGCCGTTCACGCGCTGGTCCACGTTGACTGAGCGGTTGCCGCTGGACGTGACGACTACATACGGCGTCGAGGAGTTGTAGCCGGAGTTGGCGGCGTACCAGACAAAGACCTCGTAGTTGGCGCTGGCGGGCACCGTGAACTTATACCAGGCCGCATCGCTGATCGCCTGCGGATTGGCGTAGCGGTAATCGGCACCGTAGCGCTGGCTGCTGTAGGTCGAGACGCCCCAGTTGGCGCTGGCGGTGAAGTTACTGCTGGAGTTGTCCACGATCGATTCCCAGGCCGGGCTTTGCGTGACAAGCTGCATGTAGTAGTTCCAGTTCCAGTTCGGGCCGGGATCGGTGTGAGTTGCGCCGGGCACCTCGCTATGAGCGATGATGTGGGCGCGGTCCATCGGGATGCCGTACTTGAGGCAGACGTTGCGCGTCAGCGCCGCCGACGCCCGGTACATCGCGTCGGTGTACCATGAGGGGTCGTTCACCCAGCCCTCGTGCTCGATGCCGATCGACTGTGTGTTATACGTCCAGTTGCCAGCGTGCCAGGCGATGTCTTTCTCGCGCACCATCTGCGTGATCTGGCCGTCGCTCGATCGGATCACGTAGTGCGCGCTGACGTTGGAGGCGTCGTTCTGGAACCAGCTAATCGCGCCCGCGTACGAGCCCTGCGTGGTGTGGATGATCACATAGTTGATCGGGTAGTCGCTCTCGCGGTTGGCGACGGTGTAGTTGCCGGAGTGGGCCGGATTCCAGAGCGCGGGCGCGTAGTCCGTCGACTCGATGCTGACGACATCCTCATACTTGCCGCGCCTGGGCCGAATCTCCTCCGCGCCGACCATCAGGTGCTCGCCCTGCCTGCCAAGGCCGCTAAAGCCCTGGTTGAGCAGCTTGTACACCTCGTCGGCGTAGAAGCGGGCGACCGCCGGGTCGGTGGCGTTGCTGTAGCGCGCGACCACCGGATACCACGCGGTCAGGTCCTTGCGCGTCAGGTCGCTGAAGCCCTGCTCATCGGCGTAGAAGCGCAGCAGCGC
>DASUTC010000038.1 GCA_036374795.1 Herpetosiphonaceae bacterium | reverse complement strand
CGATGGCGAATCATGCGGTGCGGATTCAAAAGCTGATCGACCGCCACGGCTACGAGCCTGTGGAAGATTTTATCGACACATGCCTGTCGCTCGAAAACCTGATCGACTACCACGCGCCGTATATTCGCCGTCCTGAGGCGCAGACGTTCGTGCCGGTGACGGAGGATGATCGGGTCGATACCACGCCGGAGGGCTTGCCCGTCGCGCGGCACTACATGAAGGAGTATATCAATCCGCCGGAGTTCATTCAGGAGCAGCGCGACCGGCAGGATGCCGATCGTAATCGTTCGCGCAGATTTCCTGAGAATCCGCAGAAGGATGTGCTGCTCTTCCTGCTGAACTACGCGCCGCTGGAGCGCTGGCAGCATACGGTGCTTGAGATCGTCCGCGACGAGATGTACTATTTCGCGCCCCAGGCGATGACCAAGGTCATCAACGAGGGCTGGGCCTCTTTCTGGCATAGCCAGATCATGACCCAGAAGGCCGCGCGCGCCTCGGAGATCGTGGATTTTGCCGAGCATCACTCCGGCGTCGTGGCGACCAGTCCGGGGCGGCTGAATCCGTACAAGCTGGGCCTGGAGCTGCTGCGCGATGTCGAGGACCGCTGGAACCGGGGCAAGTTCGGCAAAGAGTACGACGAGTGCGAGGACTTTGCCGTCAAGCGCGCCTGGGACCGGAAGGCCGGGCTAGGCCGCCAGAAGCTCTTCGAGGTGCGCAAGTTCCACAACGATATTACCTTCATCGACGAGTTCTTAACGCCCGAATTTGCGCTGGAGCAGAAGCTCTTCACCTTCCGCTACAATCGCGATACGGACCTGTACGAGATTGCCAGCCGGGAATTTCAGGAGATCAAGCAAAAGCTGCTGTTCCGAATGACCAACTTCGGGCAGCCCTTCATCTACGTCGAGGATGGCAACTACGGCAATCGCGGCGAGCTTTACCTGCGTCACCGGCACGAGGGCGTCGATCTGCGCATCGACTACGCGCGCGACACGCTGCGTAATCTGCACAAAATCTGGACGCGACCGGTGCATCTCGAAACAGTGGTCGATGAAAAGAAGCGCCTGCTGACCTTCGATGGTCGCGATTATGGCGAGCGTCGCATCGACTGACGGGGCGGCGGGCCTGCGTTGGCGTAGCTGGCATAGCCGATGCTATAGTATCTAGCATAAAATCAAGGAGCCTGTTCGGGGAACAGTCGATGTTCTTGGTTCTACGTTTCGAGTGCTGAGATTCGAGTGCCGAGTTTCCGGTTGGTTCTTAGTGTGCCCAGGGGGCGCCGGTTCTTGGTTCTCCGGTTGTTCTTTGTTCTTTCGCCCAGAGGGCGCCCGCCCGGCCCGACGGAACACAAGCAGGAGGCTGCGATGAGTAGCACAAACTCGATAGCCAAAGATGTCGCAGACCGGCTGCGCCAACACATCGATCGGGGCGAGGGAGTGGTCACGGTTGACGGCGGCGACGTAACAGTCAGCGTCGATGTCGAGCAGAGCGAGCGCTACGCGGTGGGCGTTCGCGGCATTCAGGTCAGGCCGCAGCAGCCGTGCGGCGATGTCCGCGATACGGCGGATCGGATCGTCGAGCAGGTGCAAGCGCTGGACGGGCCGCTGACCGTCGTCGAGTGCGACAGCGCGAACGGGCGGGCGATCGTCCGCTCGGCCGAGCCGGATGCCGACGAGCGCGGCGTGGGCTACTGGGAGGCGGACGTACAACGGGATGGCACCTCGCTGCGCCGCTACCACAAGGATCACGCCGCTCCCGAACGTGAGGCCGTCGCCGAGCCGATGAAGCACGCCACCGCGGGGCGAGTCGCCGAGCAACTTGCGGACGCGGTGCGCTCGGCCCAGACTTCAGGATAAAACAGTATGATCCAGGATGTGTTGCCGCTGATCGACGAGTGCCGGGAGCGGGGCGAGCCGCTGGCGGTGGCGACGGTGGTGCGGACCTACGGCTCAGCGCCGCGCCAGGTCGGCTCCAAGATGGTCGTCAGCAAGAGCGGCGCGCTGGCGGGCTCGGTTTCGGGCGGCTGCGTCGAGGGCGCGGTCTTCGAGGAGTGCCAGCAGACGCTCAAGACCGGACGGCCCAAGCTGCTGACGTTTGGCGTCTCCGACGAGCAGGCCTGGGAGGTTGGCCTCGCATGCGGCGGCACGATCGAGGTGTTTGTCGAGCGTCTGGATTGGTGACGCTTATGATCTTCGATACGCTGCGAGCGGCGATTGCGGCGGAGCGTCCGGTCGCGCTAGCCACGATCATCATGGGCCAGCCGCTCGGCGCGAAGCTGCTGCTCGATCCGGTGGGTCCGTCGATGGGCTCCTTGGGCGACAAAGCGCTCGACGCGCAGGTCCGAGCCGACGCGCTGGCCTTGCTCGACGCCGAGATCAGCGAATCGCGCTCGTACTCCTCCACACACGGCGATGTCTCAGTGCTGATCGAGGCGTATCCATCGCCGCCCCATCTGATCATCGTCGGCGCGGTCCACACGGCGATCCCGCTGACCACCTGCGCGAAGCAGCTCGGCTTCCGCGTCACAGTGATCGATCCGCGCGCGACCTTCGCCACGCAGGAGCGCTTTCCCGACGCCGACGCGCTGATCGTGGAGTGGCCCGACGAGATCCTGCCGACGCTGCGCCTGGATCGCTCGACCTACGTCGCGGTGCTGACGCACGATCCCAAGCTGGACGATCCTGCGGTGCGCATCGCGCTGCGCTATCCCGTGCGCTACATCGGCGCGATCGGCAGCGTGAAGACGCAGGCCAAGCGCAAGCAAGCGCTGCTTGAGGCGGGCGTGAGTCCGGCAGACCTTGAGCGCATCCACGGCCCGATCGGGCTGCCGCTGGGCAGCAAAACGCCCGCCGAGATCGCAATCGCCATTTTGGCCGAGATGATCGCCGTGCGACGCGGCAAGCAGCCGTAATGATCGCGGGCGTGCTGCTGGCCGCCGGGCGCTCGCAGCGCATGGGTCAGCCCAAGCTGCTGCTGCCGTGGCGTGGCCTGCCGCTGGTGCGCTATATCGCGCAGCAGGCGCTCAGCACGCAGCTCGACGAGCTACTGGTGGTCGTCGGGCATCGCGCCGAGCATATGCTGGCTGCGCTCGACGGCCTGGATGTACGCATAGTGCGCAACGAGCGCTTCCTCGATGGGCAGAGCACCTCGCTGGGCGCGGGCATCGCCGCCGTAGGCGCGGACGTATCCGCCGCGTTGGTGCTGCTGGCCGATCAGCCTCTCCTTCAGCCCCAGACAATCGATGCGCTGCTGGACGTGTATCGCCGCGAGCATCCGCCGATCGTCGTGCCGCGCTACGATGGACAGCGGGGCAATCCCGTGCTCTTCGACAGCGCGCTCTTCCCCGAACTCCGTGCCATCACCGGCGACCGAGGCGCGCGCGATGTGATCATGGCGCATCAGGATGAGATTCGCTGGCTCGATACTACAGACCGTGGCATCCTCCTTGATATTGACACTCCCGACACATACGAGCGGTTGATCGAGCAGAGCGGAGTCGAGCGTTAGTAAGCGAGTCTGTGGGCACAAAAGAAGAGCGGGAGAAGGGGAAAAAACTGCCTATTGCAAATTCCGTGCCGCGTTGCTATAATCGCGGTATCTCCTTCTCCTCTCTTCTCTTGTCTCAAGGGCTCGGCTACTGCTGGGTCCTTGAGGCGTTTAAGTTGGCTGTGTCCCACCCCCACCATCGAGTGATCGAATGAGCAATAGAGCGCTATCTACAGCGGCAACGATTCTGGTTGTCGAAGATGATCTGGTGATCGCCACATTGCTAGAGGAACTCCTGTCGGATGAGGGCTATCTGGTCCGGCTGGCTAGCTCGTTGGCGGCTGCGATCGACGTTATCGAAGTGGAGGAGCTGGACACCATTTTGCTGGATGTGCAGTTACCCGACGGCTCCGGCTTCGATCTGTGCGCCCGGCTACAATCCAACCCGCAGACCGCAGACGTGCCGATCCTGCTGCTGTCAGGTATCGATCGCAGCTCAAAATTCGTGGCGCATGGCCTCGATCTCGGCGGCTACGATTTCTTACCCAAGCCGTTCTACAACGACGAGCTGCTGGCGCGCGTGCGGGTACTCATCCGGCTGCGCACGATGCAAAAGCGGCTGATCGAGCAGGAGCGCGATCGGGCGATGCTGGCGACGGCGGGCGCTGCGGCGCATAACCTGGGACAGCCGCTCACGGCGGCGATGGGGCTGGTGCGCATGCTGCTCGATACCGAGCTGAGCGCCGCTCAGCGCCAGGACCTGGAGATGATGCAGACGGCGCTCAGGCAGATGAGCGAGATCGTGAAGCAGATCCAGGGCGTGCAGCACTATATCACGCAGCCGTACCTGGATGGCGCGTCCAGCATCGAGATTCTCGATCTGGAGCAGGCGCGCGGCGAGCGGCCTTCGTAAGACGCAGAACCAAGAACCGGGTGCGATGCGGGCGCACCAGGAACGAGGGGAAGAACTAAGAACCAAGCGCCGGGGAACGGGGGAACAAAGGAACTCGAAACAAGGCTTTCCAAAGACACCTTTTGATTCTGGATTAACGTAACGCTTGTCAGGCGGACCTCAGTACGCTACAATGCTCGTTCGACATCGTTGTTTTTCGTAAAGACGACTCGGCGCTGCTGAGTCGCGCGAGCTTATGGCTGTTACTGCTCCGCCAACTGAGCGTCCACCTGTATCTCAAGCATCGATCGCGCTGACGGAACCACGGCGCTGGATCATCACCGTCGAGCAGGCGCTATACGTGCTGATCGGGCTGCTGTCGGTGCTGAGCCACCTGTACCTGCTCGGCGATCGAGCGTTTCATCACGACGAAACCCTTCACGCAGCGTACTCCTGGCGCATCTATCGCGGCCAGGGATACCAGCACGATCCGCTGCTGCACGGGCCGTTTTTGTACTACTTTACGGCCTTGCAATACCTGCTTTTCGGCGATAGCGATTTCACGGCGCGGCTCAGCGCCGCGCTCTTCGGCATGGCGCTGACGCTGCTGCCCTGGTTTCTCAGGCGCGATCTAGGGCGCGGTGCCGCGCTGGTCGCCAGCGTGTATCTGCTGATCTCGCCGATTATCCTGTATGTCGGTCGCTTCATCCGCCACGACATCTTCGCGGTCGTCTTCGAGCTGCTGTCGGTGATCGCGATCCTGCGCTACATCGCTACCGAGCGTCCGGTCTGGCACTACACGCTCGCGGCGGCGATGGGCCTGATGCTGACGACGATGGAGACGTTCTATCTGTTTCTGGCGATCCTCGGCAGCTTCGTCTTCATCTGGGTCGTCTGGCAGGTCGCGCGGCAGCTTTTCTGGCTAGTGCTGGCCTATGGCGCGGTCGCGGTCGTTGCGCTCAAGGTGGTGCCGCGCTTCAGCGGCCCGATCCCGCTGCCGACGCCCGATCAGGCGCTCCGCGTGCGGCATCGCCCCGACAATAATCTGATCGAGTACACGCGCGATGTCGGCGGCAGCATCGGTCCGATGCTGCTGCATCCGGCCAGCCTGCTGGTGCTGGTCAGCACGCTGCTGCTGCTTGGCACGCTGATCGCGGCGATCTTTGTGCGGCGCGGCTCAGATGGACGCAGCGCGTGGCGACGGGTGGCCGATACGGCTCCAGCGGGCACGCTGATCAGCGCGCTCGACCGAATACCGGGGCGGCAGTGGGCGATTGCGTTCGGCATCGCGTTTGTGATCTATGCGGTGCAGTACACCGCGTTTCTCTCGAATCCGCTCACGCCCAACCTGGCGGGCCTGATCACCGGCGTCTCCGGCTCGTTCCTCTACTGGCTGGGCCAGCATGGCGTGCAGCGCGGCGGTCAGCCGCCGCACTACTACCTGTTTCAGATCTCGGTCTATGAGCCGCTGCTGCTGCTCTTCGGTCCGCTCGGCCTGGCGCTGGTGATCCGCCGCCTCGTGCGGCTGTTCTTGCCGCGCCGCGCCGCCGATCCGTCGGCGCCGCGCTCGCCCTGGCTCGGAGAGCGGGCGATCTTCGCTCCGGCGCTGCTGGCGTGGTGGAGCCTGGGCGCGCTGGCGATCTATAGCTGGGCTGGCGAGAAAATGCCCTGGCTGACGATCCATGTTGTGCTGCCGCTGGTGCTGCTGAGCGCCTGGGCGCTGGCGCGGATCTGGCGCTGGGCCGCGCGCTTCGGCTTCGACGGGCTGGTGCTGGGCCTGACCGCCATGACCGGCACCCTGGTGCTGCTGACCTTCAACCAGTTCACGACGCTGATTCGCGATGCTGAGGCCGTGAAGCTGGCGGCGGCCTGGCCGCTGCTGGCGCTGAGCTTCGTTGGCCTGCTGGCGGCGGGCCTGACCATCTTATATCGCTCGGCGCGTCCGGCGCTGCTGGCGCTGCTGAGCCTGGCGCTGGCCTTCGGCGTCTTCTTCACGCTGCGCAGCACCGTGCGGCTATCCTACGTCAACGGCGATGTCGCGGTCGAGCCGATGGTCTTTGTCCAGACCTCGCCCGACGTGGCGCGGGCGCTCGACAATCTGCGGCAGGCGTCGCTGCTGCGCACGGGCAAGCTCGATCTGCCGATCCGCTTCGACAACGAGACGGTCTGGGATTGGTACCTGCGCAACTACACAGAGACGAGCGGCAGCCGTGGCACGCAGATCCCGGAGATCGGCGAGGAGGTGCAGGCGGTCTTTATGCTGTCGGAGAACGTCGCGGCCAACGAGTCGAACCTGACGGGCTTTCTGCGGCAGGAGTATCCGCTGCGCTGGTGGTTTCCCGAATGCGAGGTTTATCGCTTTCCCGGCAGCGACTCGTACTGCGGCAGCAATCCGGAGTCAAGCTCGCTGCTCAGCCGGGTGATGCGGCGGCCCTGGGACGGCAAGGCGCTGGCGGAGTACTGGCAGTTCTGGTTCGATCGGAAGCTGCCCGCGCCGCTCGGCTCGACCAACTGGACGCTCTTTGTGCGGCCTGAGGTGGCGGCTGAGTTCGGCGTCGGCTCCGGCGATGCGCAGTAGGGGGCACGACATCTGGCCCGCGCCCGGATACGTATCTGTACATAATGCAACGCCCCCCGCAAAATGGTTGCCGCTGGTTAGATATAAAAGCTTGAGCGTATGATACACAACGATTACACGCCTACCATTGCACCGCGCCGCTCGATTCTCGATCGTCGATTTGGCCTGGAGCGGATCGGCACCGAAGTGCTGCTGTATGCCCTGCTGTTTCTGATCAGCAGTTTTCTCCATATCTGGCAGCTTGACGTCAAGGCGATGCACCACGACGAGTCGATCCATGCCTGGATGAGCTATAAGTTCTTCAATGGGCTTGGGCCGTTTAGCTGCGCCGGTGGCGGTCAGTCCGACACCTACTGCTACGATCCGGTCTATCACGGCCCGTCGCTGTATGTGCTGACGCTGCTGACCTACTTCCTGTTCGGCATCGGCGATGCCCAGGCGCGGCTGCCGATGGCGCTGGCCGGGATCGGGCTGGTGCCGATGGCCTGGACGCTGCGCCCGTTCGTCGGGCGGAAAGCCGCGTTTCTGGCGGCGGTGCTGATGACCGTCTCGCCGTCGATCCTGTACTACACGCGCTTTGCCCGCCACGATGCGCTCATCTTGCTGTGGTCGCTCTTCATGGTGGTAGGGCTGTTCAAGTTTTTGCGCGAGGGCGGCGCCGCGAATCTCTCGCTGGCGATGGCGGGTCTGGCGCTGGCCTGGGCCACGCACGAACTCGTCTTCATTCTGATCTTTATCGGCGGCAGCTTCCTGGGCTTTCGCCTGCTGTGGGAGTGGCGTCCGCGCATCTTCTTCGTGGCGACCGCAATCGCGCTTGCGCTGTCGGTGGTCTTTGTCGGCGTGACGATCGTCGTCACGGAGCAACAGTCGCCGGGGCTGTACAAGCTGCTGCATCGCTTCCTTGGCCCGGTGCTGCTACTTGGCGGCGGCGCGCTGCTGATCCTGCCGATGTCGCTGGCCTGGGAGCGCGAGCCGATCCTCTCGGATCGGCTGGCCGAGACGTGGCGCTTCCATCGCGGCGCGTACGGTGCGGCGCTGTCGACGTTCCTGGTGATCTTCGCGCTGCTCTTCAGCACGTTTTTCGCCTATCCCAAGGGCTTTTTAGACGGCTGGTACTGGGGCATCAAGTACTGGCTCGGCTCGCAGCACGACTTTGCGCGCGGCGATCAGCCCTGGTTCTACTACCTGATGCTGCTGCCGATCTACGATCTGCTGGCGCTGCTCTTTGGGCTGGTGGGCGTGGGCTGGCTGATGGCGGGCGGTCTGCGTCAACGCCGCGCGCGGCAGGCCAGCGTCGCGGCGGCGGTGCCCGTGGACGCGCAGGCTCCCGATGGCGATGGCTGGTCCGAGGCTCCTACAGCCGAGGCGGTCGACGGTGGACAGCAGCCTGCCGTCTCTGGTTTCGGCCTGTACGCGCCGCCGTCGCTGCTCGTCTTCTTCCTGGGCTACTGGTTTATCCAGGCGTTCATCGGCTTCTCGTGGGCCGGCGAAAAAATGCCGTGGCTGCTGACGCATATCTCGCTTCCGGCGACGCTGCTGGCGGCCTGGGTGCTCGGCACGCTGATCGATCGCGTGCCCTGGCGCGAGCTACGCCACGACTATGGCTGGACGGTGCCGTTACTGACGCTGCTGCTGGTCAGCTCGACCTTTGTGGCAGCCTACGCCTTCTCCGGCTCGTCGCAGACCGTCGATGGGCTGCGCGCGCGGCTGCAAGGGCTGATCCCGATCGTCTTTGCCGGTCTGTGTATGTTTGGCCTGCTGACGATCGCTAGCTGGTTCGGCGGTCGCGTCGTGCTACGGCTGGCGGGGCTGACAGTCGCGGCGGTGCTGCTGCTGTACGGCATTCGCGCGACCACGCTGGTGGTCTATCGCCATCCCGACACGCCGATCGAGCCGCTGATCTACACGCAGACCGCGCCCGACGTGCCGATTCTGGTGCGGCAGATCAACCAGATTGCGATCAACCAGACCCGCAACAATCGCACGGCGGACGATCCGACCGGCGGGCTGAGTATGCCGCTGATGATCGACGGCGGCGGCAGCAAGCACAGCGGCGAGGGGAGTCTGGCCTGGCCGTTGCAGTGGTATCTCCGCGATTACAAGAGTATTCGCTGGCTCGACGTGGACACCAGCACCGCGATCAATCCTGAGGTGCCGGTCGTCGTGCTGTACAAGCCGCACGTCACGCCGGAGTTGCAGAGCCAGCTCGAAGAAGAGTACGTGAAAACGTCGGAGGGCGTGTTCAACTGGTGGTTTCCTGAGCACACCGATACCGGCGGTCAAAATGGCGGACAGCCTGCGCGCGGCTACAAATCGCTGGGCGCGGAGGGCGTCGTCACGGTGCTAAGCTGGCCGATCAATCCGTCGAACTGGCCCGCGCTGGCAAAGTACATGCTGTATCGCGAGCTGCCGCTGGATCTCAAGGGCCGCGAGATGGAAGTGTATATGCGCCGCGATGTCGCGCCCGGCGGCGGTGGTCAGGTCAGCACAATTCCCACCGAGACGATCCGGCCCGAAGAGGTGCTGGCGCAGAGCGAACTCAACGGCGCGCGCGGCATGACCACAGACGGCAGCGGTAATCTATACATCGCCGACTCGCTGAATCACCGCATCGTCGTGCTCAGCCCTCAGGGCGAGCAGCTTCGCGTGATCGGCAGCCTGGGCAACGGCGACGGTCAGCTCAACGAGCCGTCGGGCGTGGCGGTCGACGCCGATGGCAACGTGTATGTCGCCGATACCTGGAACAGCCGGATCGTGAAGTTCCGCGCCGACGGCACCTTCGTCAAGCGCTGGGGCACCTCGACAACACCGTTCGGCGATCCGTTCACCGACGCGCAGAGCGGGCAGACGATCCAGCGCTACGCGACCGATACCAAGGGCGATGCCGCCGCGAACGCGCAAAATCCGCTGAGCTTCTTCGGGCCGCGCAACGTGCTGGTGCTGAACGATCGGGTGTATATCGCTGATACCGGCAACTCGCGGATCGTCGTCACCGATCTGGATGGGCAGTTCATCCAGCAGTTTGGCAGCAAGGGCAGCGCCGCCGGGCAGATGCAGGAGCCGATCGGGCTTGGCGGCGACGAGCAGGGCATGCTGTATGTCGGCGATACCTGGAACGGACGGGTGCAGGTCTTCCAGCGCGCCGCAGACGGCAACACCGATCCGATCCCGCTCAAGACGATCGAGGTCAAGGGCTGGGTCGCGAATACCTACACCGATCCCTACATCGCGGTCGCGCCTGATGGTCGGCTGTGGGCCTCGCTGGGCGGTCGCAACATGATCGCCGCGTTCGATCAGAGCCAGGAGAATGCACGGCGGCTGAAGTCCGAGCCGGCGCTGAACGCGCCCAAGGGTATCGCCTACAGCCCCGACAATAGCCTGCATGTGCTCAGCAGCGGCAGAAACGAGATTCTTCGGTTTAGCATGCGGTGACGAGTGAGAATAGAGCGCCAAGAACAAAGGAACAAAGAGCCAAACCCGGAGCTTGCTTGTTCGCTTGTTCCCCCGCCAGCGCGTGGCATGGTCTTTGCTTTATGTCTATTACTGAGAGTAGACGGATGAGCAAACGCACATTGTCGCTGTTCCGTCTGGTTGCAAAGGAGCAAGCATTATGGACGAGAACAAAGAACGCGCCAAGGGCAAGATCGATGAGGTTGTCGGCAATATCAAGCAGGGTGTTGGCAGCGCATTCGGTAACGAGCGCATGGAGGCCGAGGGCCGCGCCCAGGAGCTGGGCGGCGAAAGCCGCCAGGATGTCGCCAAGGGCGTCGGTACGATGAAGGGCATGGCCGAGGAGGTCAAGGGCAACATCAAGCAGGGCCTCGGCGATCTGACCGACGACGAGCGCTTGCAGGCCGAAGGCAAGGCCGACGAGCTTAAGGGCGAAAGCCGCCAGCGCTTCAACGAGTAATCTCACGACGATCAATGCCGCAGGAGCGTCTTGCAAGACGCTCCTGTGACGTTTAATCAGCTTCTCGAGATTGTCACCAACTCTCAGGCTGGCTCGCCGTCGATCAGGCTATCGCCGAGCTGCGGCTGCTGCGCCCGGCGTGGCAGCGACCACTCCGGCCCACTGAGCGCGATGGCGATAAAGATCAGCAGCGTCAGCACCGACCACAGCCTGGCATAGTCCTCGATGAAGTAGAACGCCGTATTTGAGCGATCGACGCCGGTGTTGTAGTGCAGATAGTAGGTGTAGACGTAGTACAGGTTGATTGTATGCAGCGCCGTCACCGCCAGGTAGAGCAGAAACGGCACGTTGAGCAGGCTTTTTAGCGCGCTCAACGGCTGTGCGCGCTGGCTCTGGATGCCGTACAACAGCGCGAAGATGATCAGAAACGGCAGCACGGGATACAAATACCGCTCGTGCATGCGCGTTAGAACCATCACCGGCAGGAACGTGAAGTACGCTGCGAAGAAGAAGATTGTGAAACGATCGTCGGCGGTGCGGCGAAGCTGGCGGATCATCAGCAGCGCGCCGTAGACAATGCCGATCAGATACAGCAGCGTGCCGATCGTCCGCAGCGTGAGGCCAGCTCCCACCGCGACCGTGTCGTCCTTCCAGAAGCCGTAGATGCCCCACAGGTTGTAGGAGAACAGCGAGGTGTGCGGGTAGGTTTCGACCGATTTGCTCAGCAGTGCGATCAGGCGTCCGAAGGCGTTCAGGCCTAGGAACGGCACGAGGATGCTGTAGGCGACGACGATGCCGATCGCGCCCGCGATCAGCCAGCGCCGCACGGGATAGCGCAGCAGCACCACGATGCCCAGCACCGGCGCGAGGCTGATCGCCTGGGGCTTGATCAGGAACCCGACGACGTAGCTGACGACCATTCCCTCGACGTTGCCGCGCAGCAGCAGCAGGACCGATAGCAGCATGAAGAAGGTAAACGAGGCGTCGATCTGGCCCCAGATCGCCGAGTTGAAGATGATCGCCGGGTTCAAGATGTAGCACGCGGCGGCCAGGGAGGCGAGCAGCAATCCAGGGCGCTGGCTGGCTGGCTGCGCGGCCTCGACGGCCTCCTCGCGGTAGGCCCGATCGATCGTCAGGAAGATCAGCACGGTGGTGGCAAGATCGAACAGGATCGGCGGGAGGCGATACAAAAAGTGGTAGGTGCCGATGCCCGCGTCTACCAGAAAGGCGTGCTTGATCGCCGCCGTCAGCCACATGACATAGACATAGCCCGGCGCGTAATCGGAGAAGAGCGTGTCGGTGTAGAAGCCGCCCGGCCCCACCCGCAGCACATGCTCGCCCCAGGCGATCCAGTCGTTCATATCGATCGGAAAGGGCGGCCAGCGCATGGCCCACAGCCGAACCGCCAGCCCGACGGTGAGAATAAGCGCTAGCACACCATATGATCTGCGTCTGCCAGTCATCTGCTCCATGAGGTGTCCTGTGTTACATCAAGCTTGGTAGCGCGCCGTAGGGCACGCTAGAGCTGTATGCTACACGGGTGAGCGGAGAAAAACAAGCGGGAGGGGTGGGAGTGGCTCGTCAACATCGGTACTAGGCATCAGCGATCTCGATCCTCAGGGGCAGCGCGCCCCTCTTAAGCTCCTGCGCCTGAAATACACCTTGTGCGGATCATACGTTCGTGTTAGATAGCTGGAGCTAAAAAGGTGGTTGATAAATTCTTTAAGGCGGCCTATACTAGCAGTAGAGCCATCGGATGTTGCCCGCATTATTCCAGCCGTGCTTTTTTTTATGCACCTTTGCATGGGCGGGGACTTTGTAGTAATCAGATCGCTGCTAAAGTAGCAGGTTTCCTGATACCA